>NZ_BAABIT010000002.1 GCF_039542925.1 Streptomyces coeruleoprunus
CCGCCTTCACCGAGGACGACCTGGCCTCGCGGCCGAGCTGGGCTCCCGCGCGGCGCTCTGCCTGGACAACGCCCGCCTGTACAGCCGCGTCCAGGACATCGCGCTCACGCTCCAGCGCGCCCTGCTGCCCAGCGCGACGGCGACCAGCCCGTACGTGCGGATGGCGCACCGGTACGTGCCGGGCAGTCGGATCACCGAGGTCGGCGGCGACTGGTACGACGTCGTCGCGCTGCCCGGCGAGCGGGTCGCGCTGGTGGTCGGCGACGTGATGGGGCACGGGGTGCCGGCGGCCGCCGCGATGGGCCGGCTGCGGATCACGGCCAAGGCCCTGGCCCGGCACGACCGGGCGCCGGACGACCTGATGGGCGACCTGGACGCGTGCGCCCAGGAGCCGGCATCGAACTGGCGACGTGCCTGTACCTGGTGTACGACCCGACGACCGGGCGCGCCCGGATCGCCAGCGCGGGCCATCCGCGCCGCTGCTGCGGCACCCGGACGGCCGGGTCGAGGCGATCGGGACGTCCTCGGCGTGCCGCTGGGTGTCGGTGGCTTCGCGTATCTGACGACGGAGCGGGTACTTCGGACGGCGCCACCCTCGCCCTCTACACGGACGGCCTCGTCGAGGCCCGCGGCCGGGACATCGAGACGGGCTGGCGGGCCCTGCGGGAGGAACTCGCGTCGGCGACGGGTCCGTTGGAGGCGGCGGCGACCGCATCCTCGGGAACCTGCTGCCGGACCCGCCGACCGACGACACGGTCCTGCTCCTGGCGCGCGTGCACCGCACGCCCGGCCCGCAGGTGTGATGCGTCTGTCCTACCCCCGGTGTAGCGAGCAGGACGCCCGTGCCGTCCTGGAGGGGCGGGTCGTCGTGGGGCCGGACGATCATTCGCTGGGTGGCGACGGCGGCGCGGATCAGGCCGCGTCGGCGTCCTCCTCCCAAAGTAGTCGACGCCGAAGGCCCTCAGGTCGTGGCCGGACAGGGCGAGCCGGTCGGTTCGGAGCCACCCAGAGGCGCCCCGGGCGCGCGGAGCTGGGTTAGAACGTCGTGAGACAGTTCGGTCCCTATCCGCTGTGCGCGTAGGAATATTGAGAAGGGCTGTCCCTAGTACGAGAGGACCGGGACGGACGAACCTCTGGTGTGCCAGTTGTTCTGCCAAGGGCATGGCTGGTTGGCTACGTTCGGGAGGGATAACCGCTGAAAGCATCTAAGCGGGAAGCCTGCTTCGAGATGAGTATTCCCACCTCCTTGAGAGGGTAAGGCTCCCAGTAGACGACTGGGTTGATAGGCCGGATATGGAAGCCCAGTAATGGGTGGAGTTGACCGGTACTAATAGGCCGAGGGCTTGTCCTCAGTTGCTCGCGTCCACTGTGTTAGTTCTGAAGTAACGAACTCCCTTGCCGGTTGAGTTGTTATCTTCATAGTGTTTCGGTGGTCATAGCGTTAGGGAAACGCCCGGTTACATTCCGAACCCGGAAGCTAAGCCTTTCAGCGCCGATGGTACTGCAGGGGGGACCCTGTGGGAGAGTAGGACGCCGCCGAACAATTATTAGCCTCAACCCTGGTCTTCATGGCCGGGGGTTGAGGCTTTTTTGCGTTCCAGGGAGAAATGAAGACCCACCCTGCCGCCCTCCACGGCAGGAAACGGGTCCGTCAGAGGCGGCCTGCGGCCTTCAGAGCGAGATAGGCGTCGGCGAGGGCTGGCGCCAGTTCTTCGGGGATTGCGTCGACAACCGTGACGCCATGGCGCTGAAGCTGTTCCGACACCTGGCGGCGCTGGGCCTGGGCCTGCGTGCCGGCAGCCGCCTCGTACACCGCCTGGGCGCTGCCACGTGCCTTGGTCATCTGCTCCGCGTGCGGGTCCGCGACGGAAGCCAGGAGCACCGTGTGCCGCTGCGTGAGCTGGGGCAGGACCGGCAGCAGCCCCTCCTCGATGGGCGCGGCCTCCAGTCCACTGAGCAGGACGATCAGCGAACGGCGTGGCGCGCCGGCCAGAGCGGCCGCGCTCAGACCGCGAGCGTCCGTTTCGACGAGCTCCGGTTCGAGTGTGGCGAGGGCATTGACCATCGCGGGCAGGACGTCTCCGGCGGCTCGGCCCTGGACGCGAGCTCGAATACGCCGGTCGTAGGCCAACAGATCCACTCGGTCTCCCGCGCGCGTGGCGAGTGCGGTGAGCAGCAGCGCGGCGTCCAGGGCCGCGTCGAGGCGCGGAACGTCGCCCACGCGGCCCGCAGAGGTGCGGCCGGTGTCCAGGACGATCAGGATGTGGCGGTCGCGCTCCGGGCGCCATGTTCGGACGGCCACGGAGGAGTGGCGAGCGGTTGCGCGCCAGTCGATGGACCGGGTGTCGTCACCGGGGACGTACTCGCGGAGGCTGTCGAACTCCGTGCCCTGGCCGCGGGTGAGGACGCTGGTGCGGCCGTCCAGTTCGCGCAGGCGGGCCAGCCTCGACGGCAGGTGCTTGCGGCTGGTGAAGGGCGGCAGCACCCGGACGGTCCAGGGGACCCGGTGGCTGCCTTGGCGGGCCGCGAGGCCGAGCGGGCCGAAGGAGCGGACCGTGATGCGTTCCGCCGGCCGGTCCCCGCGGCGGGTCGGGCGGAGGACCGTGGTGACCCGGCGGCGTTCGCCCGCCGGTACGTCGATCTTGTGCCGGGAGGCTCCCTGTTCCGCGCCGGACGGCCAGCTGCTCGGCGGCCAGGCGTCGCGGATCTGGGCGCGCAGGCGGCGGCGGGATCGGTTCGTCACCGTGAGCTGGACCTGTGCGCTGTCACCGAGTCGAACAGTCGTGTCACCACTTCGGGCGAACTGGAGGGTTCGCACTGGCGCCGCGAGAGCGTAGTCGCACAGAATAGCGAGTGACAGGGGTGCGTTGATCGCGAGCATCCCCGTCCAGCTGGGAGCGAGGATGCCGACGGGCAGCGAGCCGATCGCGGCCAGGAGCGCGGTTCGTCCGGTGAGGGCCATGAGTCACTGCCTCAGTGAGGGCGCGGGGACGTGGGCCAGGATCGAGTTGATGACGGCGTCGGCCGTCACACCTTCCATCTCGGCCTCGGGGCGCAGCTGGATGCGGTGACGAAGAGTGGGCAGGGCCAGGGCTTTCACGTCGTCGGGGATGACGTAGTCGCGGCCGGTGAGCCAGGCCCAGGCGCGTGCGGTGGAGAGCAGCGCGGTGGCGCCTCGCGGGGAGACGCCGAGGGTGAGCGAGGGGGATTCACGAGTGGCACGGCAGATATCGACCACATAGCCGGCGATCTCTTCGGAGACCGACGTACCGGCGACGGCGCGGCGGGCGGCCTCGAGGTCCGCGGGGCCGGCGACGGGGCGTACGCCGGCGGCCTTCAGGTCGCGGGGGTTGAAGCCTTCCGCATGGCGGGTCAGCACGTTGATCTCGTCCTGGCGGGACGGCAGAGGGACCGTCAGTTTGAGCAAGAACCGGTCGAGTTGGGCCTCGGGCAGCGGATAGGTGCCCTCGTACTCGACCGGGTTCTGGGTCGCGGCCACGAGGAACGGCTCGGGCAGCGGGCGGGGCGTGCCGTCGACCGTGACCTGGCGTTCCTCCATGGCCTCCAGGAGGGAGGACTGGGTCTTCGGCGGGGTGCGGTTGATCTCGTCCGCGAGCAGCAGGTTGGTGAAGACGGGACCCGGCTGGAAGGAGAACTCGGCGGTCCGGGCGTCGTAGACGAGGGAGCCCGTCACATCGCTCGGCATCAGGTCAGGGGTGAACTGGACGCGCTTGGTGTCCAGTTCGAGGGATGCGGCAAGTGCGCGGACGAGCAGTGTCTTGGCGACACCGGGGACGCCCTCCAGCAGGACGTGGCCTCGGCAGAGCAGGGCGACGACGAGCCCGGTGACAGCGGGGTCCTGCCCGACCACGGCCTTCGCGATCTCGGTGCGCAGGGCTTCCAGGGAGGCGCGGGCGCTGTCCGAGTTGTCGGCGGTCTCGGGGGTCGGGGCACTCATGAGGTGCGTACCTCTCTTTCGAGGGCGTCGAGTTGATCTGCCAGGAGGATGAGCGCGGCGTCATCGGCGGGTGCCGGGCCGAACAAGAGGTCCCTGAGTCGTGTGCCGTCGCCGTCGGTCAGCCGGGCCGATACGGCGGGGAGCAGGGACTCGGGTGAGTGGGCTTCCGTGGCCGGGATGCCCACGAGAGGGGCGAGCCGGGTGCGAGTCGCCGAACGGAGAACGGTCGCGGCGCGGTCACGGGCGTTGGAGCGGTGGTACAGGCGGGAGCGGCCCTCTGTTGCCTCGGAGGCGCGGATGGCGACGGGCAGGCGTTCCGTCACCAGGGGGCCGAGGCGGCGGGCTCGCCAGATGGCGGCGAGCAGGGCGGCGACGGCGAGTTGGAGGGTGGCCCAGAGCCAGCCCGAGGGGATGAGGCCGAAGAAGTCCTCTTCGCTCTCGATGCCCTCGCCGCTGTCTTCGCCTTCGGTCGCGGACGGATCAGTGAGGGAAGGGAGGTACCAGACCAGATGGTTTCGGGAACCGAGGAGTTGAAGTGCGAGAGAGGCGTTGCCCTGCTGGGCGAGGCGCTGGTTGAAGAGGATGTCGGCGGAGCCGAGGAGCGTGACGTCGCTGTCGGCGCCGCTCTTCAGCCTCAGCAGGGTGGGCAGGCCGTCGCTCGGGTAGCAGGCCTGGGACGTCGTGGCGGCGAGGGTTCGGTACCGCTCGCCGCCCAGGTCGACCGTTCCGGCCCGGCGGGCTTCCGGCAGGGAACACTGGGGGGCGAGTGCCCTGACCGAGGCGGGGGAGTCCGTGGTCACCCCCGGCGCCAGGATGTCGGTGCTGGGCGGGCCCGGCGCGAGGAGCACGGTCCGGCTGCCCTGTCGCTCCATGGTGGCGCGCAGCACTGCCTGCTGATGGCCGGTCAGCATATTGGGGGCCGTCACCAGGAGCGTGGAGTCGGGGCCCGATGCGGTGGTGGCCTCGTCGAGGGTCGTGACGACGCGGACGGAGACGCCACGGTCCTGGAGGAGCTGGGCGACGGCGCGGCTGCCGTTCGGGTCGACGGAGCGGGGGTCGAGGCGGCCGTGCTGGTCGCCGGTGCGCACCAGGGCCATGGCGATGCCCGCGATGACGAGGAGCGCCAGGGCCAGCAGGATGCCTCGTGCGCGCCTCCAGATCTGGCGGGGGTCCCGCGACAGCGAGGTGGCGGTGGCGGTCGCGGTCACTCGGCGGCTCCTCGGCCCGCGCTGCTCAACTGGGGCTTGGCACGCTCCAGGGCGGTGTCCAGGTCCTTGAGGCGCTGGTATGCGGCCTGGTCGGCGGTGCGGCCGCCGTATGTGACGTCGTCGAACTCGCGGGCGGCCGCGCGCAGCTCTGCGGAGTGCGCGGGCAGGACGCGGCCGGCCTCGGCGGCGGCCTCGTCGGCGGTGCGGCCGGGACGCGGATCGAGAAGGGCACGCTCCTCGAGGGAGCGGACGACGGCTCGCATGCGTTCCTGGACGGCCTGGTTCCAGCGTCCGGCGGCGGCGTGCCGCTCGGCGGTGGCACGGTGGTCCGTCGCGGTGCGCGGGCCGTCCTCGAAGAGGGAGTCGGCGGTACCGAGGGTGCGGTGGGGGGTGCCCAGGCGCCACCACAGGGCGGCGATCAGGGCCACGACGACCAGCGCGATGACGGCGAGGCCGAGCGCGCCTCCAGGGGCGGCGCTCGAAGCGGAGTCGAAGAGGTCGCTGACCCACTCCCAGAAGCGGTTCAGGGCCCGCAGCAGAAAATTCGGCTTTTCCTCGCGGTACATCGGCTTGGACAGCTCACGCTCCGCCGCCTCGCGGGCGGGGACGCGGGGGATGTCCAGCGGCACGTCGTCGTCGGCCCGGACCGGGCGCCGGGCCGACAACAGTCCCCCCGTGATCGGCACCGCATCAGCTCCTTGGAGTGGTGTCGCCGGGGGCTCCGGGGCCGTAGCCCGGCACGCCGGCGGCGCGGGCGAGCTCCAGGTCGAGGGCCTCCCGCCGGATGCGCTGGTCCACGTACAGCAGGACGGTGACGCCTGCGGAGATCGGGTACATGATCGCCGATGCGATGACGGCCCCGATACCGCTGATGATCAGGAAGGGCCAGCCGAACTCCGGGGTCTTGCCGGCGAACAGGTCGCTCAGGCCGTCGCCGTCCACGGCGTAGGCGAGGAACGTGAACGGCAGGGTGATGATCAACGCCACCACGAGCGTGAGCAGCGCGGTCAGGAGGAGGATGCCGAAGATCCGCCACCAGGAGCCCTTGACCAGCTTCGCGGAGCGGCGCAGGGACGCCATGACGCCCTGCCGTTCGAGCATCAGCGCCGAGTAGGCGAGGCTGAACCGCACGAGCAGCCACACCGAGACGATCGACGCGGCGACACCGCCCAGGAAGACCAGGCCGGCGCCGGCGGCGGAGCCGACCAGCAGACCCGGCAGCACACCCACGGCAACGACCGCGACGGCGATCAGCGGCACCAGCAGCGTCAGACCGAGCAGCGGAGCGAGCCGGGGACGGGCCTCCCGCCACACCTCGGGCAGGGTCACGGGGCGGCCCAGCACCGAGCGGCTGATCACGAACGTGAGCAGCGCGGTCACGATGAACGTGGCGATGAGACCCAGCAGCATCGACGGGACCGTGGCGACCATGGTCGCCTGCAGGGACTCGCCGACCTGCTCCAGCTGCTCCGACGGGGTCGCGTTCGGGTCGACCTCCGGAGGCCGGGGCAGCACATAGCGCTGCAGCAGGGTCTCGACGAACTGGACGACGACGGAGACGGTGAGGGTCACGCCCAGCACGGTGCGCCAGTGGGTGCGCAGGGTGGACACCGCGCCGTCGAGGATCTCGCCCACGCCGAGCGGGCGCAGCGGAATCACGCCGGGCTTGGGCGCTGCGGGCCGGCCCCAGCCGCCGCCGTACGGTCCGCCGCCCCAGGCGGGAGCCGGGGTCGGGGGAGGACCGGCCGGTCCGGGCGCGGCCGGCGGCGACCACTGGCCCGCGGGCGGCTGGTTCTCGGACCACTTCGGTGCGTTGCCGCCGTCGCCGGGGGTGGGCTGCGGCGTGCCGGCGCCCTGGTCGTCGGACGGAGAAGATCCGGGCGAGGCCCAGCCCGGAGAGTCATTCACGGTCGTCCACCTCGTGGCTTGGTCGCGGGGCCCGCTCGTCGAGCCGGCTCGGTCACGGCGCCCGACCGCTGTCGGGGGCGGGCAGGTTGGCAGCCATCGTGCCACGCGACGTCAACGGCCGGGCCGGGGCCCTTGTGTCTTCGGCACCTTCATTGTCGGTGGCTGAGCGGGCAGACTGGCGGGATGACTGATCAGTACGCAGGAACACCGTCCGACGGTGACCGGCCGATGCTGCCCGTACTGCGGTGGGAGGAGCCGCCGGACGGACCTGTACTGGTGCTGCTCGACCAGACGCGGCTGCCGGCCGAGGAGGTCGAGCTGATCTGCACCGACGTACCGGCGCTCGTACGGGCCATCCGGACCCTCGCGGTGAGAGGCGCGCCCGTCCTCGGCATCGCGGGTGCCTACGGGGTGGCGTTGGCAGCCGCTCGCGGATACGACGTGGAGGAGGCGGCCGCGCAGCTGGGCAGCGCGCGGCCCACCGCGGTCAACCTCGCTTACGGTGTGCGGCGTGCGCTGGGCGCGTACCGGGCGGTCGTCGAAAAGGGGGCCGACGAGAAGGCGGCCGCCGAGGCCGCGCTGGCGGAGGCCAGGCAGCTGCACCGGGAGGACGCCGAGGGCAGCGCCGCGATGGCGGCCAAGGGCCTGGCTCTCCTGGACGAGCTGCTGCCCGGCGGCAGCCACCGGATCCTCACCCACTGCAACACGGGCGCGCTCGTGTCGGGCGGGGAGGGCACCGCGTTCGCCGTGGCGCTGGCGGCGCACAAGGCCGGACGGCTACGGCGCCTGTGGGTGGACGAGACGCGACCCCTGCTCCAGGGCGCCCGGCTCACCGCGTACGAGGCGGCACGCAACGGACTGTCGTACACGCTGCTCACCGACAACGCGGCCGGCTCCCTCTTCGCCGCGGGCAAGGTGGACGCGGTGCTGATCGGCGCCGACCGCATCGCCGCGGACGGCTCGGTCGCCAACAAGGTCGGCAGCTACCCGCTCGCGGTGCTGGCCAAGTACCACCACGTACCGTTCATCGTCGTCGCGCCGGTCACGACGATCGACCCCGACACCCCCGATGGGGCGTCCATCGAGGTGGAGCAGCGGTCCGGGCGCGAGGTGACGCAGCTCACGGCGCCGCCCCAGGCCGGTGGGGCCACGGTGAGGCAAGGTGTCGGGGTGCAGGTGGCGCCGCTGGGGACGCAGGCGTACAACCCCGCGTTCGACGTCACGCCGCCGGAACTGGTGACCGCCATCGTTACTGAGGTAGGAGTGGTGTCCCCCGTCACCGGTGGAGGAATCGAAGAGCTGTGTGCCAGGTCACGCCAGGTAACGATTAGCTAATGGGATGATGTCGATTATGAAGGGACGCGTCCTTGTCGTCGACGACGACACCGCACTGGCCGAAATGCTCGGGATTGTGCTGCGTGGTGAAGGGTTCGAGCCGTCGTTCGTAGCGGACGGCGACAAGGCACTTGCCGCATTCCGTGAGACCAAGCCGGATCTGGTGCTGCTCGACCTCATGCTTCCCGGACGGGACGGCATCGAGGTCTGCCGGCTGATCAGGGCCGAATCCGGCGTGCCCATCGTCATGCTCACCGCGAAGAGCGACACCGTCGACGTGGTCGTCGGGCTCGAGTCGGGGGCGGACGACTACATCGTCAAGCCGTTCAAGCCGAAGGAGCTGGTCGCCCGCATCCGGGCGCGGCTGCGGAGGTCCGAGGAGCCCGCTCCCGAGCAGCTCACCATCGGTGACCTGGTCATCGACGTGGCAGGGCACTCCGTGAAGCGGGACGGGCAGTCGATCGCGCTCACCCCGCTGGAGTTCGACCTGCTGGTGGCGCTGGCCCGCAAGCCGTGGCAGGTGTTCACCCGCGAGGTCCTGCTCGAGCAGGTCTGGGGCTACCGCCACGCGGCGGACACCCGGCTGGTGAACGTGCATGTCCAGCGGCTGCGCTCCAAGGTCGAGAAGGACCCGGAGCGGCCGGAGATCGTAGTGACCGTCCGTGGCGTCGGTTACAAGGCCGGACCGAGCTGACATGACCCGCGGCAGTGCTGCTCCGAAGCCCGGGAAGCCGGGAGTCCGTGCGGGGCGGGCTGCCGGACCCGAACAGGCCACGACGCGCCTGGGCCGGCTGCTGAAGGACGGGGCCCCGGGCGGCCCCGTGCTGCGGCTCCTCGTGCGCTGGGTGCGCCGACCGCTGCTGCCCGCCGTACGGCTGTGGCGGCGCAACATCCAGCTGCGGGTGGTCGTCGCCACCCTGCTGATGTCGCTCGGCGTGGTGCTGCTGCTCGGATTCGTCGTCATCGGCCAGGTACGCAACGGACTGCTTGACGCCAAGGAGCGCGCTGCGCAGTCCCAGGCGGCGGGCGGCTTCTCGGCGGCACAGGAGCAGCCGAGCGTCGCCACCGGGCCCGCCGGCCCGGACGGCGGTGACGCGAACGGCGTGACGTCCCGGTCGTTGCTGAACTGGCGGTCCGACCTGGTCGTCCAGCTCGCCAGCGGTGGCCAGGGCGCCTTCGACGTCGTGGCGCTCAGCTCCGACTCCGAGGGAGCGGCGCCCAGCCGTGGCGCGCGCGCCTCCGGCGGCGTGGAGCCCGTGGCGAGCATCCCCGTCGCACTGCGGGAGGCCGTGGCGCAGAGCACCGGCACCTTCCAGACGTACACCCGGATCCGCTACACCGACGGCCAGCACTCCGAGGCCGGCCTTGTGATCGGCAAGCGCCTCAACGACGTCGACGGCAACCCGTACGAGCTGTACTACCTCTTCCCGCTCACGCAGGAGGAGGACTCCCTCTCCCTGGTCAAGACGACCATCGCGACGGCCGGCCTCTTCGTCGTGGTGCTGTTCGGCGCGATCGCCTGGCTCGTGGTCCGGCAGGTCGTCACACCCGTGCGGATGGCGGCGGGCGTCGCCGAGCGGCTGTCGGCCGGCCGCCTCCAGGAACGCATGAAGGTCACCGGCGAGGACGACATCGCCCGCCTCGGCGAGGCGTTCAACAAGATGGCCCAGAACCTCCAGCACAAGATCCAGCAGCTGGAGGACCTGTCCAGGATGCAGCGCCGGTTCGTGTCCGACGTGTCGCACGAGCTGCGGACGCCGCTGACGACCGTGCGCATGGCCGCGGACGTGATCCACGAGGCGCGCGGCGACTTCGACCCGGTCACCGCACGCTCGGCGGAGCTGCTGGGCGACCAGCTGGACCGGTTCGAGTCGCTGCTGGGCGACCTGCTGGAGATCAGCCGCTTCGACGCGGGCGCCGCCGCGCTGGAGGCCGAACCGATAGACCTGCGGGACGTCGTGCGCCGAGTGATCGGCGGCGCGCAGCCGCTGGTGGAGCACAAGGGCGGCCGGATCCTCGTCGTCGGCGACGAGCAGCCCGTCATCGCGGAGGCC
The DNA here is from genome assembly GCF_039542925.1 of Streptomyces coeruleoprunus. Lineage (GTDB taxonomy): Bacteria > Actinomycetota > Actinomycetes > Streptomycetales > Streptomycetaceae > Streptomyces > Streptomyces coeruleoprunus. The sequence continues at coordinate 10,464 of NZ_BAABIT010000002.1, forward strand.
GACACCCGACGCGTCGAACGCGTCCTGCGGAACCTGGTCGTCAACGCGGTGGAGCACGGAGAGGGCCGCGACGTCGTCGTACGGCTCGCGTCGGCGGGCGGCGCGGTGGCCGTAGCGGTCCGCGACTACGGTGTCGGTCTCAAGCCCGGCGAGGCCACCCGTGTCTTCAACCGGTTCTGGCGCGCCGACCCGGCGCGGGCCAGGACCACGGGCGGCACGGGCCTCGGACTGTCGATCGCGGTCGAGGACGCACGGCTGCACGGCGGCTGGCTGCAGGCGTGGGGCGAACCGGGCGGCGGCTCGCAGTTCCGGCTGACGCTGCCGCGCACGGCCGACGAACCGCTGCGCGGCTCCCCGATACCGCTCGAGCCCGAAGACTCCCGGCGCAACCGCGAGCGGGCGGCCGCGGCAGCCAAGGACGGCGGGCGCCAGGCGGGCGGACCCGGACAGGGCCCGGCCGGTGACCGGTCGCCGCTGGCCGTACCGCCCCGCCAGGCGCGCACCGCCACCGCCGACCCCACCGCCCTGCCCGGCAACGGGGCCCGCGTGGTCGCCCGCGGAACGGGGCCGACGGGCCAGGAGGAGCCCTCGGGACAGGAACACTCGAAGCGGGAGGACACGACTCGTGGGCGCTGACCCTCGTCGGTACGGCCATGGGCGAACGGCGCGGGGGGCGGCAGTCCTGGCGTGCGCCGCGGTGCTCGCCGGATGCGCGTCTATGCCCGACAGCGGCGACGTCAGCCCCGTGAAGGCGTCCAAGCCGGGCGACTCGCAGGTGCGGGTCTACCCCGTACCGCCCCGGGAGAACGCCGAGCCGGGCGAGATCGTCGAGGGGTTCCTCGAAGCGATGACGGGCGACGACCCCGGCTTCGAGACGGCCCGCAAATACCTCACGAAGCAGGCCGCGCGGACCTGGAACCCCGAGGAGCGCACCACCGTGCTCAGCGCGGTGCCCGTTCCGCAGCAGGCGGAGACCAGGCGGCCCGGGCGGGGCGCACAGCCCGCCGAGGACCAGAGCCTCGTGTACCCGCTGTCGGGGCAGAAGGTCGCCACGGTCGACAACCGGCACGCCTACCAGCCGCTCGACCCGGTTCCGTACAGCGAGTCGATCAGGCTCGTGCAGCAGCGCGGAGCGGACGGCAAGAGCAAGGAATGGCGGATCGACCGGCTCCCGCAGGGCCTCGTCATCAGCGAGTCCGACTTCCAGCGCAACTACCGCTCGGTCAACAAGTATTACTTCGCCGCGGGCAAGAGCTGGGTCGTCGCCGACCCGGTGTACATCCGCAAGCGGCAGGACCCCGTCACCCGCATGGACGCGCTGACGCAGACCGTCAAGGCCCTTCTGGAGGGCCCGACGAATTGGCTGAAGCCGGTCGTCGATTCGCGATTCCCCACGGGCACGGACCTGAAGAAGGACGTCACGTCACTGTCGACGGACGACCAGAACACGCTCAAAGTGCCGCTCAACAACAAGGCCGACGGCGTCGGGCGTGAGCAATGCCGCTATATGGCCGCCCAAATCCTTTTCACCGTCGGTGATTTGGGATCGACGAGGGTGCAGCAGGTCGAGCTGCAGCGTTCCGACGGGCGTGAACTGTGCGTCCTCGGCGAGGACCAGAAGTCCGACTTCATGGCCGACCGCACGACGGGAATCCGCGAGAACCCGTACTTTGTCGACTCCGCGGGGAAGCTGGCACAGCTCCAGACGGGCGCGAAGGACGTCGTCGAGCCGCGGCACGTCTTCGGCCCGTTCGGCGACGGCGCCGCGAAGGTCGAGAAGGTCGCCGTGGCCCGCGACGAGCAGCACGCGGCCGCCGTGTCCGAGAACGGCCGCAGCCTGCGCGTGGCCTCGGTCGTCTCCGACGCCGAACTGCCCGAACCGCTGGTCACCAGCAAGGGCCCGCGGCCCGACGACCGGCTCTCAGCGCCCAGCTGGGACGGGCGCGGCGACCTGTGGGTGGCCGACCGCGACCCGGCGGATCCGAAGCTCCTGCTGCTCTCCGGCGGCTCCGGTGAACCCCGGCCGGTCATCACCCCGTGGCTGACCGACGGGGTGCGGATCGAGGGACTGCGGGTCTCCGAGGACGGCGTACGCATCGCGCTGCTCCTCAAGGAGGACGGCAGGACAACCCTGCAGATGGGACGCGTCGAGCGACAGGGAACCGGCGACCGGCAGAAGGTCTCGGTGGTGGACCTGCAGCCCGTCGCGCCACGCATGGAGTCGGTGGCGTCCGTGTCCTGGGCCGGGCCGAGCCGCCTCGTCGTCCTCGGCAAGCCGGCCGGCGGCGTGCAGCAGGTGCGCTACATCCAGACCGACGGGTCGACGTCCGCAGCGGTGATCCCGGGCCTGAACCAGGTCAAGGCCGTGGCCGCGGCCAACGACGAACGGGCCTCGCTGGTCGCCCTGGCGGACGACGCGATCGTGCGGCTCCAGGGCGGCACGAACTGGCAGCCCGTCGTGGAGAAGGGCACCTCGCCCGTCTACCCCGGCTGACCGTCCACAGGCGGTTTTCCACAGGGGTGGCACGGCAGCCCGGCCGACGCCACAGTAGAGGCCATGCGGGGATGGTGGCAGGAGATCACCGGGCTCGTACTGCCGGTGGCCTGCGCCGGCTGCGGCTGTCCCCGTACGCCGCTGTGCGACGCATGCGCGCGCACGCTCCACGGGCGGCCGCCGCGACGGGTGCGGCCGACGCCCGAACCGGCAGGACTGCCCGAGGTACACGCCGCCGCGCCGTACGCGGACGCGGTACGGGCGGTATTGCTGGCGCACAAGGAACGCGGCGCGCTGGGGCTGGCCCGACCCTTGGGCGTGGCGCTGGCGAGCGCCGTACGGGCCGCTGCGGGGCCGCGGGGGGCATGGGGGGAGGGGGCGGGGGCGGGCCCCCTGCTACTGGTCCCCCTGCCCTCCGCCCGCCGGGCCGTGCGGGCCCGTGGGCATGACTCGGTGCGGCGGATCGCGTCGGCCGCGGCCGGTGAGCTGCGTCGTTCGGGAACGGTGGCGTGGGCCGTTCCGGTGTTGCGGCAGTGCCGGGCGGTGGCCGATCAGTCGGGGCTGGGCGCGCGGGAGCGGCTGGCCAACATGGCGGGGGCGCTGGAGGTGGGGGCGGGGAGCGGGTGGTTTCCCCCGGACGGGTGCCTGGTCCTCGTGGACGACCTCATGACGACCGGGGCGTCGCTGACCGAGGCCGCCAGAGCGGTGCGCGCCGCCTTTGCGGGGGCGCGTGGAAGAACGCCGCAGGTGAAGGCAGCGGTGGTGGCAGCATCTCCCGCCTCGTTCGAAATAAACCGGAACTGACAGGGAACTTGCAACGTTGCAGGTGGTGAGGGAGTGAGAACAACCGATCGGAGGTTTGTGCTGGTAGCGGGTGCCGACACCCGTCCGGGCGAGCTATGTTCGGTGGTACAGGAATGGCGAAAGCCGCCCTTCATCGAATGCGCGGCCATGCGTCCGGCCGGAATCCGGAGCCGGTCAGCACATGGAAGTTGTGGGGTGGGGATCTTGTCGACTGGGGAGGAGGAGGTGGAAGTCGCCAAGTCCGAGGCTCCGGTGCTTACCGGGGTCTGGTGCAAAAGGGAGATGCTCACCGGCGAGTAGAAGCCGGTTGGAGCGATCCGGGAACGGAGTTCTGCGTGGACATCGTCGTCAAGGGCCGCAAGACCGAGGTGCCCGAGCGGTTCCGCAAGCACGTGGCCGAGAAGCTGAAGCTGGAGAAGATCGAGAAGCTTGACGCCAAGGTGATCAGCCTCGACGTCGAGGTGTCCAAGGAGCACAACCCGCGGCAGGCCGACAGGTCCGACCGCGTGGAGATCACCCTCCACTCCCGAGGCCCGGTGATCCGGGCAGAGGCGGCTGCAGGCGACCCGTACGCAGCGCTCGACCTGGCCACAGGCAAGCTCGAGGCGCGCCTCCGCAAGCAGCACGACAAGCGCCACACCCGCCGGGGCAACGGCCGTCTGACGGCCGCGTCGGTGCCGGACGCGGTGCCGGGCGTGGCACGACTCAACGGGACCGGTGTCGCCGTCGTCGAGGAGGCGGCCGAGACCATTCCCACGACCCGGATGGGATCCCTGGAGGTTCAGGGCGAGGGCCCGCTCGTGGTCCGCGAGAAGACGCATACTGCGGCCCCGATGTCACTCGACCAGGCGCTTTACGAGATGGAGCTGGTCGGCCATGACTTCTATCTGTTCGTCGACGCGGAGACGAAGCAGCCCAGCGTCGTGTACCGGCGCCACGCCTACGACTACGGCGTGATCCACCTGGAGAACGACCCACTGGCAGGCAGTGAGGGAGGCGGCGCCGGCGGTGCGCTCGGCGGCTGATCCGGTCTGATGTGGTGCCCCTGGAGCGCCCCGTGCGCCCCCAGGGGCACCACCGTGCCACCGATGGATCACCGCATCGTCGGCGGGGCATGAAATCATGGCGGCACGCGCCAACCTCTCCCTCTTGGAACGGGGTTGGTGCTTCGACCGTGAACTTTCAGGGCCCCGGCCTTCAGGGGGAGGAACGATGGCGGACAGCTTCGGCCCGGTGCACCATCCGGGCGGCTCCGGCGCCCCGGACGGCGGTGCTGGGGCGGCGGACGGCGGCCCCGGCGCGAACGGGGACACGTCCCGCAAGGAGCCCATCAGGGTCCTGGTCGTCGACGACCACGCGCTCTTCCGGCGGGGGCTGGAGATCGTCCTCGCTCAGGAGGAGGACATCCAGGTCGTCGGGGAGGCCGGGGACGGGGCGGAGGCCGTCGACAAGGCTGCCGACCTGCTTCCCGACATCGTCCTGATGGACGTGCGGATGCCCAAGCGGGGCGGGATCGAGGCGTGCACCTCCATCAAGGAGGTCGCCCCCAGCGCCAAGATCATCATGTTGACGATCAGCGACGAGGAGGCCGACCTCTACGACGCGATCAAGGCGGGGGCGACCGGCTATCTCCTCAAGGAGATCTCCACGGACGAGGTCGCGACGGCGATCCGGGCCGTCGCCGACGGACAGTCGCAGATCAGCCCCTCGATGGCGTCCAAGCTGCTCACCGAGTTCAAGTCGATGATCCAGCGCACCGACGACCGCCGCCTCGTGCCGGCGCCGCGGCTCACCGACCGTGAGCTGGAGGTGCTGAAGCTGGTGGCCACCGGGATGAACAACCGGGACATCGCCAAGGAGCTGTTCATCTCCGAGAACACCGTGAAGAACCACGTCCGCAACATCCTGGAGAAGCTCCAGCTGCACTCCAGGATGGAGGCGGTCGTGTACGCGATGCGCGAGAAGATCCTCGAGATCCGGTAGCCGGCAGTCGTAAGCCCGGGGCGGCCGCCGCCCCGGTCAGGCGAGGGCCGCCGTGAGCGGCGCGGCCAGTTCCGGGGCGTCGACCCGCTCGACGCGGACCGCGTCGCAGCCGACCCACTCGGCCGCCTCGCGCAGGGCCTGGGCCATGAAGGGCACCGCGCTCGGGCCGGCCAGGGACACCTGCTTGGCCACCAGCGTGCTGCCCTCGCGCGCCGGGTCGACCCGGCCCACCAGCTTCCCGCCCGCGAGCAGCGGCATCGCGAAGTAGCCGTGCACCCGCTTCTGCTTCGGTACGTAAGCCTCCAGCCGGTGCGTGAAGCCGAAGATCCGCTCCGTCCGGGCCCGCTCCCAGATGAGCGAGTCGAACGGGGACAGCAGCGTCGTGCGGTGCCGGCCGCGCGGGGGCGCCGCCAGGGCCGCCGGGTCCGCCCAGGCGGGCTTGTCCCAGCCCTCGACCCGCACCGGCACGAGCCCGGAGTCGGCGACCACCGCGTCGAACTGCTCGCCCTTGAGGCGGTGGTAGTCGGCGATGTCCGCGCGCGTGCCCACGCCCAGCGCCTCGCCCGCGAGCCGGACGAGCCGGCGCAGGCACTCGGCGTCGTCCAGTTCGTCGTGCAGCAGCTCGTCCGGGACGGCCCGCTCCGCCAGGTCGTACACCCGCTTCCAGCCGCGCCGCTCGGTGCAGACCACTTCGCCGTACATCAGCGCGCGCTCGACGGCGACCTTGGACGCCGACCAGTCCCACCACTCGCCGCCGTTCTTGGCGCCGCCCAGTTCCGTGGCCGTCAGCGGCCCCTCGGCGCGCAGCTGCGCGATCACGGCGTCGTACGCGCCGTCCGGCAGGTCGTGGTACCACTGCGGCCGCGCGCGGAAGGCGCGGCGACGGAACGCGAAGTGCGGCCACTCCTCGACGGGCAGGATGCAGGCCGCGTGCGACCAGTACTCGAAGGCGTGCCCGTCGGTCCAGTACGCCGTCTCGACGGTCTTGCGGCCCACGGCGCCCAGACGCGCGTACGGGATCAGCTCGTGCGAGCGCGCCAGCACGGAGATCGTGTCCAGCTGCACGGCTCCCAGGTGGCGCAGGACGCCCCGCACCCCGGCGCGGCGGTTCGGCGCGCCGAGGAACCCCTGGGCGCGCAGCGCTGTGCGGCGCGCCTCGTCGGCGGAGAGTTCGGTGAGGGGACGCGGCAGGGTCGTCGACATGGGGTCCACGCTAGAGGCCGCCACTGACAACGGGGCGGGCCCTACGGAATACGGAAGGCGGTCACCGGACCCGTGCCGCCGGCCCCGATCACTGGACCCCCACCGCCTCAGCCCTGTGGCGGGAGGTACGGCACGCCGGCCGGGAGGGACAGGTCCGAGGGGAGCAGGGATGCCAGCCAGCAGTCGCGGAGTGTGCCGCGGTGGTCCAGGGCGGCGCGCAGGGTGCCCTCCATGACGAAGCCCGCCCGCTCGGCGACCAGCCGGGACCCGGTGTTGCCGACCTCGGCCCGCCACTCCAGCCGGGTGCAGGCCAGCTCGGTGAAGGCCCAGCGGGCCACGGTCAGGACCGCCTCCGTGGCGTAGCCGTTGCCCCGGTGCTCCTTGGCGGTCCAGAAGCCGATCTCCCAGGAACCGGAGCGGGGGTGGTGCAGGCTGGTGGCCGCGAGGAGCGGGCCGCCGTCCCGGGACCGTACGGCGAAGGTGTACTCGGTGTCGGCGCGCCAGGCCTCCGGGACGTACCGCCTCGTGAAGTCCTCCGCGTGCGCCAGTTCGTACGGGGACGGGAGCGGTATCCAGCGCTGGATCTCGGGGTCCTGGCAGGCGTTCCGCACCTCCTCGGCGTCGCCGGGCGTGAACGTGCGCAGCTGCAGGCGCTCGGAGGTGAGGGTGACGGGTTCCATGACGGGATTCTGGTACCGGTGGACGAAACGGGCGAACACTTTTCGGATCCAGCGGCACCTTCCGGGGTCCCCGTGCGTTGTCCTTCAGGGCGGCAGTCGGTCATCGGCGGTGACGGACCTCCCGGCGCGGCGGGGTCCTCGCTTACGATGACCGTTGCGGTGGGGCCCACCTGCCGTGCCCGTGCCAGTGTCCATGACAAGACCTAGTGCCAGGCCCGACCGGCAAGGAGACCAGCCTCAGTGTCCGTCTTCCACAAGCTCATGCGTGCAGGCGAAGGCAAGATCCTGCGCAAACTGCACCGCATCGCGGACCAGGTCAACTCCATCGAAGAGGACTTCGTCAACCTCTCCGACGCCGAGTTGCGGGCGCTCACCGACGAGTACAAGCAGCGGTACCAGGACGGTGAGAGCCTCGACGACCTGCTCCCGGAGGCCTTCGCGACCGTCCGGGAGGCCGCGAAGCGCGTCCTCGGCCAGCGTCACTACGACGTCCAGATCATGGGCGGCGCGGCGCTGCACCTCGGTTACGTCGCCGAGATGAAGACCGGTGAGGGCAAGACCCTCGTCGGTACGCTCCCGGCGTATCTGAACGCGCTGTCCGGCAAGGGCGTCCACCTGATCACGGTCAACGACTACCTGGCGGAGCGCGACTCCGAGCTGATGGGCCGGGTGCACAGGTTCCTCGGCCTCACGGTCGGCTGCATCCTGGCCAACATGTCGCCCGCGCAGCGCCGCGAGCAGTACGCCTGCGACATCACGTACGGCACGAACAACGAGTTCGGCTTCGACTACCTCCGCGACAACATGGCGTGGTCCCAGGACGAGCTCGTCCAGCGCGGCCACAACTTCGCCTGTGTCGACGAGGTCGACTCCATCCTGGTCGACGAGGCCCGTACGCCGCTGATCATCTCGGGCCCGGCGGACCAGGCCACGAAGTGGTACGGCGACTTCGCCAAGCTCGTGCAGCGCCTCAAGCGCGGTGAGCCGGGCAACCCGCTCAAGGGCATCGAGGAGACCGGCGACTACGAGGTCGACGAGAAGAAGCGCACGGTCGGCATCCACGAGTCCGGTGTGGCCAAGGTCGAGGACTGGCTGGGCATCGACAACCTCTACGAGTCGGTGAACACCCCGCTCGTCGGGTACCTGAACAACGCCATCAAGGCCAAGGAGCTGTTCAAGAAGGACAAGGACTACGTCGTCATCGACGGCGAAGTCATGATCGTCGACGAGCACACCGGCCGTATCCTGGCCGGCCGCCGCTACAACGAGGGCATGCACCAGGCGATCGAGGCGAAGGAAGGGGTGCCGATCAAGGACGAGAACCAGACGCTCGCCACGATCACGCTCCAGAACTTCTTCCGCCTGTACGACAAGCTCTCCGGCATGACCGGTACGGCCATGACCGAGGCCGCCGAGTTCCACCAGATCTACAAGCTGGGCGTCGTCCCGATCCCGACGAACAAGCCGATGATCCGCAAGGACCAGTCGGACCTGATCTACCGCACCGAGGTCGCGAAGTTCGCCGCTGTGGTCGACGACATCGCGGAGAAGCACAAGAAGGGCCAGCCGATCCTCGTCGGTACGACGTCGGTCGAGAAGTCCGAGTACCTGTCGCAGCAGCTGTCCAAGCGCGGCATCCCGCACGAGGTGCTGAACGCCAAGCAGCACGACCGTGAGGCGTCGATCGTCGCCCAGGCGGGCCGCAAGGGCGCGGTCACGGTCGCCACGAACATGGCCGGTCGTGGTACGGACATCAAGCTCGGCGGCAACCCCGACGACCTCGCCGAGGCGGAGCTGCGCCAGCGGGGCCTCGACCCGCTGGAGACCCCGGACGAGTGGGTGTCGGCGCTGCCGGGCGCGCTGGAGAAGGCCGAGCTGGCCGTGAAGGCCGAGTCGGAGGAGGTCCGCGAGCTGGGCGGCCTCTACGTGCTGGGCACGGAGCGGCACGAGTCGCGGCGCATCGACAACCAGCTGCGCGGTCGTTCCGGCCGTCAGGGCGACCCGGGCGAGTCCCGGTTCTACCTGTCGCTGGGCGACGACCTCATGCGGCTGTTCAAGGCGCAGATGGTCGAGCGCGTCATGGCGATGGCGAACGTGCCGGACGACGTGCCGATCGAGAACAAGATGGTGACCCGCGCGATCGCCTCCGCGCAGTCCCAGGTCGAGCAGCAGAACTTCGAGACCCGTAAGAACGTCCTGAAGTACGACGAGGTCCTCAACCGCCAGCGTGAGGTCATCTACGGCGAGCGCCGCCGCGTCCTGGAGGGCGAGGACCTGCACGAGCAGATCCGCCACTTCATGGACGACACGATCGACGCCTACATCCAGGCCGAGACCGTCGAGGGCTTCGCCGAGGAGTGGGACCTGGAGCGGCTGTGGGGCGCGTTCAAGCAGCTCTACCCGTGCAAGGTGACCATCGAGGAGCTGGAGGAGGCCGCCGGCGACCGTGCCGGGATCACGGCCGAGTTCATCGCCGAGTCCGTCAAGGAAGACATCCACGAGCAGTACGACGCCCGTGAGAAGCAGCTCGGCTCGGACATCATGCGTGAGCTGGAGCGGCGCGTGGTGCTGTCGGTGCTGGACCGCAAGTGGCGCGAGCACCTGTACGAGATGGACTACCTGCAGGAGGGCATCGGCCTGCGCGCGATGGCCCAGAAGGACCCGCTGGTCGAGTACCAGCGCGAGGGCTTCGACATGTTCACGGCCATGATGGACGGGATCAAGGAGGAGTCCGTCGGCTACCTGTTCAACCTGGAGGTCCAGGTCGAGCAGCAGGTCGAGGAGGTCCCGGTCGAGGCCGCCGCGAAGACCTCGCTGGCGAAGGAGGAGGCCGTGCCGGCGGGCGCGGGCCGTCCGGAGATCCGGGCCAAGGGCCTGGACGCGCCGCAGCGGCCGGACCGGCTGCACTTCTCCGCGCCGACGGTGGACGGCGAGGGTGGCATCGTCGAGGGCGACTTCGACAACGGGTCGGCCCGTTCCGAGGCCGACGGCATGACGCGGGCGGAGCGGCGCAAGGCGCAGAAGGGCGGCCGTCGCCGCAAGAAGTGACCCTCAGGGTCCTCCGGTCCTCCAGGGGCCGGGACCACTGAGGCCGTAGCGGGGCCGGGTACGCGCGAGAGCGTGCCCGGCCCCGCGCTGCGTACGGGGCCGGGTCGGGTCGGCTATGCGTGCGGGGCTGGGGCCGGTGCGTGCCGGTCCTCCGGGATGCCGCCCAGTTCGACGGCCGCGCACCGCCAGCGGCGGTCGACGCCCAGCTCCAGGCGGAACGCCATGGCGCGGACGCGCCCGCCCGCGGCAATGGTCGCGTACGCCTCGACGACACCGGGCCGGGGCGGGGAGCCGCCGCAGCGCCGCAGCACCGGGCGGGCGCCGCGGCCGCCGGGCTCGGCGGGGTCGCACAGGGGGTTGGCGGCGGCGAGCCGGATCAGCTGGTCGTACGCCTCGCCGATGGTGTGGCCGAGCATCCAGTGGACGGGCCGCTCACCGCTGAGGACGGCGAGCAGCCGCTCGGCGAACGCGATGTGCGGGGGCAGGGGGCGGCGCACCTGGAGCGGGACGGTCGGGCTGCTGCTGCTGCCGGCCGGGCGGCCCCCCGGGCCGGTGGGGCGGCTTCGGGTCGGGCCGCCGGGCCGCCGTGAGTCCCGTCGGCCGCCCGGGGCGGTGCCGGCGGCCGGCCGCGCACCGGGGAGGCGCCGGGGCGGTGCGCCGGAGATGCGGGGGGCGGCGGCGGGGGCGCCGGCTTGGGTGGGCCCGGTGCGGGACGAGGCGGACGCGGGCAGGGAGGCGTCGGTGGGCCGGTGCCCGCTGGCCGTCGTGGGTGCGGAAGCGTCGGTGGGCGGGGTGGACGCGGGTCGGGAGGCGTCGGTGGGCCGGTGTGCGACGCGTGTCGTGGGTGCGGGTCCGTCGGTGGGTCGGGAGTCGGGCGGGGTGGACGCGGGTCGGGAGGCGTCGGTGGGCCGGTGTGCGACGCGTGTCGTGGGTGCGGGTCCGTCGGTGGGTCGGGAGTCGGGCGGGGTGGACGCGGGTCGGGAGGCGTCGGTGGGCCGGTGTGCGACGCGTGTCGTGGGTGCGGGTCCGTCGGTGGGTCGGGAGTCGGGCGGGGTGGACGCGGGTCGGGAGGCGTCGGTGGGCCGGTGTGCGACGCGTGTCGTGGGTGCGGGTCCGTCGGTGGGTCGGGTGCGGGCCGGGGCGGTCGCAGGACGGGAGGCGTCGGTGGGCCGGTGCGCGCTGGCCGTCGTGGGTGCGGAGGCGTCGGTGAGCGGGGTGCTGGACGAGGCGGACGCGGGCAGGGGGGCGTCGGTGGGTCGGTGTGCCACGCGGGGCGTAGGTGCAGAGGCGTCGGTGGGCCGCGTACGGGACGAAGTGGACGCGTGTGTGCCGGCCGTCGTGGGTACGGGGCCGTCGACGGGCTGCTGAGTCGTGGTGGGCCTGTGCCCCTGGCGCGCGGCAGGCGTGGTCGTTCCTGGCCGCTGTACGGCGCTGGGAGGCCCTTCGGGGTGTGAGGTGGCCGTGAGGGATGCCGGGGTCGTGGCCGGCGCCCTGGTGGGGCGGTGGGCGGCCCGGGGGCCGTTGCCTTCCGGCGCGGTGGTCGTCGTCGTGGTCATGGAGGTCCCCGTTTCTGTCGCCCCGGAGTACCCGGGGGTAACTTCCGGGGCCACTTCTACGGGCGGGTCGGACGGGGCCGCAACGGACTGCTCCCGCACGCGTCGCCGCAGGTCATGTCACCTATCCGGGTGGCACGGCCGGTCGGATTCGTGGGCAGGGAGGGGGTGGGTACCGCACGGGGTGAACCCCCGGGAGGCGCGGGCACCGGCCCCCGAAGGGGGACCTGCGCACGTATCCTGAAAGGCGTCTCCGACTACGAAAGCGGCCTGTCATGCGCGTGTACGTTCCCCTGACCCTTCCCGGTCTCGCACAGGCGCACAAGGCGGGCGAACTCGGCCCCGGGCCGCTGACCGCGTACGCCGTCACGCCCGGGCTGCGCGAGTGGTACGTCTCCGACGACATCGAGGAGCTGGAGTACGCGGCGCTCAGCCGCGCCGCCGCCGCGTCCCTGCGCCTGCTGGCCGCCGACCCCGCCGCCGCGCGCCGCCGGGTCGTCGTCGCGGTCGACGTGCCCGACACGGCCGCCACCGCCGACCCCGACCGCGGCCTGGACCCCTCCTCCGTCGGCGAGGTCAGGGTCGCCGGCCCCGTCCCGCTGGCCAAGGCCGCCGCCGTACACGCCGACGCCGACGACGCCGAGCCGGACGTCTCCGCGGCCGCCGACGCCCTGGGCGCTGCGGACATGGGCGACGACGACGCGCAGTTCACGGTGGACGGCGCGGAGGACCATGAACTCCTCTGGTTCGGGGTGCAGGAAATCCCCGGCCTCATCGCCTGAACGGCTGCTGGGTACTTTCATCCCATGGGGAAGCTCAGCGCGCATCTGGTCTGGGACTGGAACGGGACACTGCTCGACGACACCGAGGCGGTCATCGGGGCGACGAACGCCGCCTTCGCGGAGATCGGCCTGGAGCCGATCACGCTGGCCCGGTACCGGGAGCTGTACTGCGTACCGGTCCCGCTGTTCTACGAGCGGCTGCTCGGGCGGATGCCGAGCGAGGAGGAGTGGGCCGTCATGGACGGCGCCTTCCACCGCCACTACTGGTCGCGCGCCGAGGGCTGCGGGCTGACCGACGGGGCCGCGGAGCTGCTGGCCGCGGCGGCCGAGGTGGGGCGTACGCAGTCGCTGCTGTCGCTCGCTCCGCACGAGCGGCTGCTGCCGATCGTGCGGCGGCACGGCATCGAGGAGTGGTTCGTGCGGGTGGACGGGCGGATAGGGGAGTCGACCGCCGGCAAGGCCGAGCACATGGTGCGTCACCTGCTGGCGCTGGAAGGGGTCGTCGCGTCGCCGGAGCGCGTTGTCGTCATCGGTGACGCGGCGGACGACGCGGTGGCCGCGGCGCACGTGGGGGCCAGGGCCGTGCTGTACACCGGCGGGTCGCACAGCCGCGCCAGCCTGGAGGCGGTGGGGGTGCCCGTCGTGGACAGCCTCGCGGAGGCGGTGGCGGTGGCGGAGGAGCTGGTGGCCTGAGGCCGCCGGGCGCGGAGAGGCCCTGGGGGCGGGCGCCGCCGGTGGCGCCCGCCCCTTTGCTCAGCTCACCGGCGCCTTCGTCCGCAGGACGCGGAGGAATTCGCGCATCCAGGACGGGTGGTCCGGCCAGGCTCGGGAGGAGACGAGGGCGCCGTCCACCACCGCCTCGTGGTCGCGGAACGTCGCGCCCGCCGCCTGCATGTCCAGTTCCAGCGCCGGGTACGACGTGACGAGGCGGCCGTCGAGGGCGCCGACCGCCGCCGTCAGCAGCGGGCCGTGGCAGATCTGCGCGACGGGCTTGTCGGCGTCGAAGAACGACTTGACGATCTTGCGCAGCTCGGGGTCGTTGCGGAGGTACTCGGGCGCACGGCCGCCCGGGATGACCACCGCCGCGTACCGGCTCGGCTCGACCTCCGAGAAGGCGAGATCGGCCGGAAACGTGTACCCCGGCTTCTCCGTGTACGTGTCGTAGCCGGGCTCGAAGTCGTGCACGACGAAGCGGAGCCTCTTGCGGGCGGGGGCCGCGATGTCGACGTCGTAGCCTTCCTCCCGCAGCCGCTGGTAGGGGTACAGGACCTCGAGCGACTCGGCCGCGTCACCCGTCACGATCAGGATCTTCGGTGCCATGCTGCTGCCCTCCGGGGGAGCTGTCGGCGCTGGGTGGAAGCAGAAGCACATCTGTCGCTGTCCAGAGTGTCAAACTTCACGCCCGTCTTTTGTACACATACGGCTCATGACGGCCGAGGGGTCAGGAGCGATAGCCTGGACCCGTGATCAGCGCGATATGCCGTGGGGGCAGCGAAGCCCCCGGCCGTCGCCCGGTGTGCCACCGTGCCCGGGCGGGCGTTGATCTTCCCTGTCCGGCCGGCGCGCCGAGGACGGCGCCGCCCCATGTGGCCGAGAACGGTCCGGACGTCTCTCATCCCGGCATGACGCCGCCCCTCAGCGGATACCCCGCCTCGTGGCGTCGTGTCACATCTTTCACCTACGTCACGCAACGGCGCGCGACAGGAGCCAGAGGACATGCAGACCAAGCTGGACGAAGCAAAGGCCGAGCTGCTCGAACGGGCTGCCCGGGTAGCTGAGAACGAGACCGGGGACCGGCCCGACCGGGACACGGTGCTCGAGTACCTCCAGCGCTACTACCTGCACACCGCTCCCGAAGACCTCACCGACCGCGACCCGGTCGATGTGTTCGGCGCTGCGCTGTCGCACTACAGGTTGGCCGAGAATCGTCCCCAGGGCACGGCCAATGTGCGGGTCCACACGCCCACTGTCGAGGAGAACGGCTGGACGTGCAGCCACTCCGTCGTCGAGGTCGTCACCGACGACATGCCGTTCCTCGTGGACTCGGTGACCAATGAGCTGTCCCGCCAGAACCGCGGCATCCACCTGGTCATCCACCCGCAGGTCGTCGTCCGCCGTGACCTCACCGGCAAGCTGATCGAGGTCGTCGACCGGGACGTCACCGAGGCGCGCGGCGGGCTCCCGCACGACGCGCTCGTGGAGTCCTGGATCCACGTCGAGACCGACCGCGAGACGGACCGCTCCGACCTCAAGCAGATCACCGCCGACCTGCTGCGTGTCCTGTCCGACGTCCGTGAGGCCGTCGAGGACTGGGAGAAGATGCGCGAAGCCGCGCTGCGCATCGCCGACGGCCTGCCCGACGAGCCCCTGGCCGGCGACCTGCGCCCCACCGAGGCGGAGGAGGCCCGCGAGCTGCTGCGCTGGCTGGCCGACGACCACTTCACCTTCCTCGGCTACCGCGAGTACAACCTCGTCGACAGCGACGCCCTCGCCGCCGTCCCCGGCACCGGCCTCGGCATCCTCCGCTCCGACCCGCACCACAGCGGCGACGACGCCCACGGCCACCCGGTGTCGCCGTCGTTCAACCGGCTGCCCGCCGACGCCCGCGCCAAGGCCCGTGAGCACAAGCTGCTCATCCTCACCAAGGCCAACAGCCGCGCGACCGTCCACCGCCCGTCGTACCTGGACTACGTCGGGGTGAAGAAGTTCGACGCCGACGGCAACGTGGTCGGCGAGCGGCGCTTCCTCGGCCTGTTCTCCTCCGCCGCCTACACCGAGTCCGTGCGGCGCGTCCCCGTCATCCGGCGGAAGGTCGCGGAGGTCCTCGACGCCGCCGGCTTCGAGCCCAACAGCCACGACGGCCGGGACCTGCTGCAGATCCTGGAGACGTACCCGCGCGACGAGCTGTTCCAGACGCCCGTCGGCCAGCTGCGCGAGATCGTCACCAGCGTCCTGTACCTCCAGGAGCGCCGCCGGCTGCGGCTCTACCTGCGCCAGGAGGAGTACGGCCGCTACTACTCGGCCCTCGTCTACCTGCCGCGCGACCGCTTCAACACCACCGTCCGCGAGCGGCTGACCGGCATCCTCATGGAGGAGCTGGGCGGCAACAGCGTCGACTTCACGCTGATGAGCACCGAGTCCGTGCTCACCCGCCTCCACTTCGTCGTCCGCGTCCCGTCCGGCACCGAGCTGCCGCACCTCACCGACGCCGACCGCGAGCGGATCGAGGCCCGGCTCGCCGAGGCCGCCCGCTCCTGGGCGGACGGCTTCGCCGAGGCGCTCGACGCCGAGGTCGGCGAGGAGCGCGCCGCCGAGCTGCTGCGGCGGTACGCCGGGGCCTTCCCCGAGGGCTACAAGGCCGACCACTCGCCGCGTTCCGCCGTCGGCGACGTCTGCCAGCTGGAGCAGCTGGTCACGCGCGGGGCGCAGGAGGGCGCGGCGGACTTCGCGCTGTCCCTGTACGAGCCCGTGGGCGCCGCGCCCGGCGAGCGCCGCTTCAAGATCTACAAGACGGGTGCGCAGGTCTCCCTCTCCGCCGTGCTGCCGGTCCTCAACCGGCTCGGCGTCGAGGTCGTCGACGAGCGCCCGTACGAGCTGCGCTGCGCCGACCGTACGCACGCCTGGATCTACGACTTCGGCCTGCGCATGCCGGCCGCCCGCAACGGCGCCGACTACCTCGGCGACGACGCGCGCGAGCGGTTCCAGGAGGCGTTCGCGGCCAGCTGGACCGGCGAGGCCGAGAACGACGGCTTCAACGCGCTGGTGCTGAGCGCCGGGCTGACCTGGCGCCAGGCGATGGTGCTGCGCGCCTACGCCAAGTACCTGCGGCAGGCCGGCTCCACGTTCAGCCAGGACTACATGGAGGACACCCTCCGCAACAACGTCCACACCACGCGGCTGCTCGTCTCGCTGTTCGAGGCGCGGATGGCGCCGGAGCGGCAGCGCGCCGGCACCGAGCTGACGGACGGCATCCTGGAGGAGCTGGACGGCGCGCTGGACCAGGTGGCCTCGCTCGACGAGGACCGCATCCTGCGCTCCTTCCTCACCGTCATCAAGGCGACCCTGCGGACCAACTTCTTCCAGAAGGCCGACTCCACCGGCCGGCCGCACGGCTACGTGTCGATGAAGTTCGACCCGCAGGCCATCCCGGACCTGCCGGCGCCCCGCCCGGCCTTCGAGATCTGGGTGTACTCGCCGCGCGTCGAGGGCGTCCACCTGCGCTTCGGCAAGGTCGCCCGGGGCGGCCTGCGCTGGTCCGACCGGCGCGAGGACTTCCGTACGGAGATCCTGGGCCTGGTCAAGGCGCAGATGGTGAAGAACACCGTGATCGTCCCGGTCGGCGCCAAGGGCGGCTTCGTCGCCAAGCAGCTGCCGGACCCGGCCGTCGACCGTGACGCCTGGCTCGCCGAGGGCATCGCCTGCTACCGCACGTTCATCTCGGCGCTCCTCGACATCACCGACAACCTGGTGGCCGGCGAGGTGGTGCCGCCCGCCGACGTCGTCCGCCACGACGAGGACGACACGTACCTCGTGGTCGCCGCCGACAAGGGCACCGCGACGTTCTCCGACATCGCCAACGAGGTGGCCGTCGCGTACGGCTTCTGGCTCGGCGACGCGTTCGCCTCCGGCGGCTCGGCCGGCTACGACCACAAGGGCATGGGCATCACGGCCCGCGGCGCCTGGGAGTCCGTCAAGCGGCACTTCCGGGAGCTGGGCCACGACACGCAGACGCAGGACTTCACGGTCGTCGGCGTCGGCGACATGTCCGGCGACGTGTTCGGCAACGGCATGCTGCTGAGCGAGCACATCCGGCTCGTCGCGGCCTTCGACCACCGGCACATCTTCATCGACCCGAACCCGGACGCGGCCGTCTCGTACGCCGAGCGCCGCCGGCTGTTCGAGCTGCCGCGCAGCTCCTGGGCCGACTACAACGCGGAGCTGCTGTCCCCGGGCGGCGGTGTCCACTCGCGCCAGGCCAAGTCCATCCCGGTCAACGCGCACATGCGCGCGGCCCTCGGCATCGAGGACGGCGTCACCAAGCTGACGCCCGCCGAGCTGATGAAGGCGGTCCTCAAGGCCCCGGTGGACCTGCTGTGGAACGGCGGCATCGGTACGTACGTCAAGGCGGCCAGCGAGTCGCACGCCGACGTCGGTGACAAGGCCAACGACGCCATCCGCGTCGACGGCGAGGAGCTGCGGGTCAAGGTCGTCGGCGAGGGCGGCAACCTCGGTCTGACGCAGCTCGGCCGGATCGAGTTCGCCCGGACCGGCGGCCGCGTCAACACCGACGCGATCGACAACAGCGCCGGTGTGGACACCTCCGACCACGAGGTCAACATCAAGATCCTGCTCAACGGTCTTGTCGCGGAAGGCGACATGACCGTCAAGCAGCGCAACAAGATCCTCGCCGAGATGACCGACGAGGTCGGCGCGCTGGTCCTGCGCAACAACTACGCGCAGAACGTCGCCCTCGCCAACGCGGTCCGCCAGTCGTCGTCCCTGCTCCACGCCCACCAGCGCTTCATGCGGAGGCTGGAGCGCGACGGGGCGCTGGACCGGGCGCTGGAGTTCCTGCCGGGCGACCGGCAGATCCGCGAGCTGCTCAACGCGGGCAAGGGCCTCAGCCAGCCGGAGCTGGCCGTGCTGCTCGCGTACACCAAGATCACGGTGGCGGAGGAGCTGATCGCCACGGATCTGCCCGACGACCCGTACCTGCGCAGCCTGCTCCACGCGTACTTCCCGACGCAGCTGCGGGAGGAGTTCGCCGAGCAGATCGACGCGCACGCGCTGCGCCGCGAGATCATCACCACGGTCCTGGTCAATGACACCGTCAACACCGGCGGCTCGACCTTCCTGCACCGGCTCCGCGAGGAGTCCGGCGCCTCCATCGAGGAGATCGTCC
>NZ_BAABIT010000003.1 GCF_039542925.1 Streptomyces coeruleoprunus
TCGGCGTCCTCGCAGCAGAGCAGCTGGGTCGGCGACGGCTGGGACACGGGCGCGAACTTCATCGAGCGCCAGTACGTGCCCTGCTCCAACGACCGCAAGGACGGCTCGGGTTACAACAACCCGAAGCACCCGACCGGTGACCTGTGCCAGGACCGCCGCCGGTCACGCTGTCGCTGAACGGCAGCTCCACGCAGCTCGTCCCTGGACGACAAGTCGAAGAAGTGGATCCCGGCCGCGACGACGGCTCGAAGGTCGAGCTGCTCAAGGGCGCGGCGAACGGGGACAAGGAGAAGGAGTACTGGCGCGTCACCAACGAGGAGGGCGTGCAGTACTACTTCGGCATGGACCGGCTGCCCGGCTGGGCGTCGGGCAAGGCCGAGACGAACTCCGCCTGGTCGGTGCCGGTGTACGGCAACCACCCGAACGAGCCGTGCCACCAGGCCTCCTACGCCAACTCGGTCTGTGACCAGGTGTACCGCTGGAACCTCGACTACGTCGTGGACCTGCGCGGCAACGCCATGACGTACTGGTACGGCAAGGAGCGCAACCACTACGGCTCCAACGTCACGCGCGAGGGCAAGTCGACCAACCGCGCCTACGACCGCGGCGGCTGGCTCAGCGGATCTCGTACGGCCTGCGCAGCGACGACCTGTTCGCGGCCGCCCCGGCCCAGGTGGTCTTCGACGTCGACGAGCGCTGCGTGAAGACCACGACGTTCGACTGCGCCGAGTCCAAGCTGACCTCCGAGCCAAGTGGGAGGTCACCCGCAACTGGCCCGACGTGCCGGCCGACCAGCTGTGCGCCGAGGGCAAGGACTGCAAGGACCGCAACGCGCCGACGTTCTTCACCCGCAAGCGGCTCGTCGCGGTCAACACGGAGATCCTGAAGGACGGCAAGCACCACCGGTCGACACCTGGACCCTCACCAGGACTTCAAGTCCACCGGTGACGGCGGCGTCGCGGCGACTACCCGCTGTGGCTGAACCAGATCCAGCACACCGGCAAGAACGGCAAGGCCGTCTCCCTGCGCCGGTGATCTTCCAGGCAAGCAGCTGCCGAACCGCGTCGACAACGACAAGGACGGCAACCCGCCCTTCCTGCGCTGGCGCGTGGAGACCATCCAGACCGAGACGGGCGCGCGGATCGCCGTCGAGTACGCCAAGACGGAGTGCTCGACCGAGACGACCCCGCACAAGCCCCGTCGGCGGCGCACAGCAACACGATGCGCTGCTACCCCGGAATCAACGAGGTCCCCGACCCGACGACGAGACCGGCCTGAAGAAGAAGTACTTCACGGACTGGTTCCACAAGCACCGCGTCGACGAGGTCCGCGAGGAGGACAAGAACGGCACGTCCCCACGAAGGTCACCACGTTCCAGTACATCGGTGACCCCGCCTGGGCGTACGACGACGACAGCGAGCTGCTCAGCGAGAAGGCCCGCACCTGGTCGCAGTGGCGCGGCTACGAGAAGGTCCGCACCTTCGTCGGCAAGGCCCCGGACAAGCGCTCCCAGGTGGAGACCGTCTACTTCCGCGGCATGGACGGCGACAGCTGCCCCACCGGCAAGCGCGAGGCGAAGATCAAGGACAGCGAGGGCGGCACGGTCGACGACCACCGCCTCTACGCCCGGCCAGATCCGCGAATCGCTGTACTACGACGGCGAGGAGGCGGCGCCCTGCAGTCCGCCACCCTCTACACCCCCTGGGTCCGCGGCCCGACCGCCACCCCAAGCGCACCGAGGGCGCCGAGCCGCTCCAGGCCTGGATGGCCGGCACGGCGAAGGCCTCCTCCCGCACGATCCTCTCCGGCAACCGCGGCCAGCGCCGCACGGAGATCGAGCACGCCTACGACAGCCGGGGCCGGATCAGCCACACCACGGACCGCGGTGACCTGGCGAAGACGGACGACGACACGTGCACGCGGTACGAGTACGTCAACGACGACGACAAGCACGTCTACACGCCGCAGAAAGCGGGTGGAGACGCTGACGAAGGCGTGTGACGCGAGCAGCGTCGCGCGCACCCGCCGACGTCGCCTCGGACAAGGTGATGTCCACGACGCCGCCTACAACGTCACCAAGTCGAATCGCTGTCGGACTACAAGGACGGCAAGCCCGTCTACCGGCTCGACGCCTCCTCGACCTTCGACAAGCACGGCCGTATGACGTCCTCGACGGACATCTACAACAACACCACGAAGACGGCGTACGTCCCCGCGGCCGGCTCCCTGCCGGTCAAGACGGTCGTCACCAACCCGATCGGCCACACCGAGACCACCGAGCTGGACCCGGCCCGCGGCCTGGCCCTCGCCAAGGAGGACACAACAAGCGCCGCCAGTGCTGGAGTACGACGCGCTCGGGCCGCCTGGTGAAGACCTGGTCCCCGACCGGGACCCCGGCCACGCAGACGCCGGACGCCGAGTTCAGCTACACGGTCGGCCCGGACGCCCCGGTCGTCGTCACCACCAAGAAGCTCCTGGAGCGCGGTGACTACCGGGTCTCGTACGACATCTACGACGGCGCGCTGCGCCTGCGGCAGACCAGCAGCCGGCACTGGACGCGGTCGGGTCATCACCGACACGTTCTACGACAGCCGCGGCCTGATCTGGAAGGAGAACGGCGCCCACTTCAACGACAAGGACGCGTCGCCCGGACTGTGGACCTCGGACGACAACAAGGTCCCGGCCTCGACCCGTATGGAGTACGACGGCCAGGGCCGCCCGGTCGCCACGATCGCCCGCAAGTTCGGCGAGGAGACCTGGCGGACCACCACCACGTACGGCGTGACTGGGTCGCGGTGGACCCGCCCAAGGGCGAGACGCCGACCATGTCCGTGGTCGACGCACAGGGCCGCAAGCTGGAGCTTCGCCAGTTCAAGGGTGGACGGTCCCTCGGGCGCGTACGACAAGACGACGTACACGTACGAGCGCCGCGGCATGCTGGAGTCCGTCACGGACCAGGCCGGCAACGTCTGGTCGTACAAGTACGACCTGCGCGGCCGGATGTACGAGTCGAAGGACCCCGACAAGGGCATCACGAAGACCACCTTCGACAAGGGCGACCGCGTCCTGACGACGACGGACGGCCGCGACCCGGCCAAGACCATCGCCTATGACTACGACAAGATCGGCCGGATCACCGGGACGTACGAGGGTCGCTCAAGGGCCGCAAGCTCACCGAGCAGACCTACGACACCCTGCCGGGCGCGCTCGGCATGCCGGTGTCCGCGACCCGCTTCGTGAACGGCAACGCCTACACGCAGGCCATCACGGGCTACGACCAGGAGTACCGCGCCACCGGCACGAAGCTGGTGATCCCGCCGTCCGAGGGCAAGCTCGCCGGCGAGTACGTGTTCAGCACCACGTACACGAAGACGACGGGCATGCCGCAGACGTTGACGCAGCCGCGGTGGCAGGTCTGCCGCAGGAGCGGATGTCGCTCGGCTACAACGGGCTCGACCAGGTCAACACGATGGCCGTCGCGGGCAAGACGTTCGTGGCGAAGACCGAGTACACCACGCCGCTGGGTGACGTGCTGCGTACCCGAGTGGGTCCGGCGGGCAAGCAGCTCATCACGAGCCGCGAGTTCGACGAGCAGACCCGCCGCCCGCTGCGCACGGTCCACGACCAGGAGGTCGGCGAGACGAGCACGGCCCGGATCAGCGACGTGCGCACCGCGTACGACCAGTCCGGCAACATCCTGAAGATCACGGACGCTCAGGGTGCCAACCCGACGGCGGCCACGACGGACACGCAGTGCTTCGCGTACGACTACCTGCGCCGGATGACGGACGCCTGGACGTCGGCGAAGGCCGACGACTGCGGCGCCCCGGCGGCCCGGGAGCCAAGCCGCAGGTCGGCGGCCCGAATCCGTACTGGACGTCGTACACGTTCGACGCTGCCGGCAACCGCAAGACGGGGTCAAGCACGACGTCACCGGTGACACGTCGAAGGACGTGACGCGGGACTACGAGTACGCCGAGGGTGGCACCACCACCAGCAAGCTCATGAGGTCCGCCCAAGGGCCGAGGGCGAGCGCGAGGACTCCTTCGGCTACGACAAGGTCGGCAACACCACCGCCGCACGGTCATGGGGACCACGCAGGACCTGCAGTGGGACCTCGAGGGCCGCCTGGAGAAGGTGACCGAGGGCACCGGCGACAAGGCCAAGTCCACCGAGTACGTCTACGACGCGGGCGGCAACCGCCTGATCCGCCGCGACCCCAACGGCACGACCCGTACCTGCCGGGTACGGAGGTCCAGCTGGACAAGGCCGGCGACATCAAGAAGGGCACCCGCCTACTACCAGCACCCGGCCGGCCCGGTCATGGTGCGCACGGCGGAGGCCGGCAAGTCACGACGTCGTACCCTCCTGTCGGACCACAACGGCAACCGCGACCACCGCGGTCGACGCCACGACGGGCGCGGTCAGCCGCCGCATGTTCACCCCGTTCGGCGAGGCACGCGGCGAGAAGCCGTCCATGTGGCCGAGCGAGAAGGGCTTCGTCGGCGGCACGATGGACGAGTCCCCGGACTCACCCACCTCGCGCACGCGAGTACGACCCGCACTCGGACGGTTCATCTCGGTCGACCCGAAGATGGACGTGGCCGAGTCGCAGACGATGAACCCGTACGCGTACGCCAACAACAGCCCCATCACCTTCAGCGACCCTTCGGGCGAGTTCTGGGGCTTCTTCATGAAGCTCTACAAGCAGGCGAAGGCCGCCTACAAGAAGTACCTGTCGTTGTCCGTGGCGTCCCGCCGGCCCCGTCCAAGCCGACGCCCAGCGTCAGCAAGAAGGCGTGGAGCGCGCCAGGTGGCTGAAGAAGCAGTCCAAGATGGACATGGTCATGCACGTGGCCAAGGAGGCGGTGAAGGAGGCCAGCGGCTACAACGACGTCGTCGACTGCCTCAACGGCAACGTGGGCAACCTGCGCCATGATCGCCCTGGAGCGGCGGTCCCCCTTCGCCGGCAAGGCCAAGCGGCTGCTGAAGGCGCTGGACAAGGCTGGAGCGCCTACCGCAAGTGGGAGGACGAGGTCCGCTGGGCCACCGGCATCGTCAAGCGGCCGACGCCCGACGCCCAGGCCATGGCCAAGTACACGGAGGACATGGCCGACTGGAAGAAACAAGCTGATGCGGCCAAGGCTGCGAAAAAGGCGAAAGCCGACGAAGTAGAAGCCAACAGCGGAGAAAGCCGACAGCGACGGCGACGGCGGAGGCGGCGACGGAAGCCACGCCACGGCGACGGAGGCGCCGGCGAGTCCCTGCCGGGTGAACAGCTTCACCCCGGAGACCAAGGTCCTGATGGCCGATGGACCACCAAGCCCATCAAGGACGTCAAGCCCGGCGACAAGGTCGTCGCGAAGGATCCCAAGACCGGCGAGACGGCGGTCAAGGAGGTCACCGCCCAGATCATCGGCAAGGCGCCAAGAACCTGGTCGAGATCACCATCGACACGGACGCGACAAGGGCACAAGACGGCGAAGGCCACGGCCACGACGGCCACCCGTTCTGGGTGCCGGAACTCGGCGAGTGGATCAAGGCCACGGACCCATCAAGTCGGCGACGTCGCTGGAGACCGACGCGGGCACCCGCGTCCGGATCACCGCGGTCAAGCGCTGGACCCAGCAGCCGCGGTCTACAACCTGACCGTCGCGACATTCACACGTACTATGTGGCCGCGGGTGCCGCCCCGGTCCTCGTACACAACTGTGGAGACCTGGACAAGACGACGGAAATCAGGTGCCCACCCCAAGTCGCACCTGGACATCACCGACAACGACCTGATCGACCGCGCGAAGAACGACCCCAAGACGAACGTGGCTTCCATGCTGCATTCCAGTCCAGGCGCAGGCTCGCATCATCACGATGTCGTCAATTCACCACCGGACGGCGATCACAAGTGGGCCGCCAAGGCTACGAGCGGGGACCGGAAGGAGTTCAGTCTTGCTTCAGCTCACCGATCGGCCGGGTGGCCAACAACTCCGGAGCGGTAAGAGACGCCAAAAGCTCACCCTGGTGCTCATGAGGGTCGAGAAGGGCTATCAGGGCACAAGGAGCATGGTCTTGTTCACCATAAAGGCGTCCTGAGGAATCCGAGCCCTGAGGGGCCTTGAGGGATCCTGAAGGATCGAGCCGGTTTCCTATCCGCTGTTGCCGGCCGGGGCGTCCGCCTCGGCCGGCACACAGCCGTCACACGAGAACGGAGAAACGAATTGCTGTCCCGCCAGGCAACAGGTATCCGCCTTCTACGGATATCGATCTATGGCAGAGGCGGCTCGACGATTTCACCCTCGGCCTCTTCACGGAATTCTCGTTCGGTGAAGAATCGACCCTTGTCCATCAGATCATCCTGGACAGCGGGAACGGCTTGCGGGTCCCTCTGTACCATTCCATCCGCATCCCCCGATACCGACTATGTCCGCGAGCAAGCGAGTTCAACGTCACGGCCACTTGGCGTTCTCCGACTCCGGCTGCTCCGTCGAGGCCCTGATCGAGGCGCCCACCTGAGTGGGCGTTCGGTGACAACCGGAGCCCGGCGTGTACACGCTGTACCGGTCGCGACGCCCCGCGCCGCCCACTTCGCCTGCGCCGCGGCCCTGGCCCTCCCGGACGGCACCGAGCGCGTCGTCGAGGGCCGCCTCGACGGCACCCTGCGCCACACCCCGTCCGGCACCGGCGGCTTCGGCTACGACCCGATCCTCCAGCCGGAGGGCGAGGCCCGCACCTGCGCGGAGCTGACCCCGGACGAGAAGAACGCGATCAGCCACCGCGGCAAGGCGTTCCGCGCCCTGGTCCCGGTCATCCGCGAACTGCTCGGCTGATCCGCCGGGACGGAACGCGCAAGGCGCAGCCCCCAGGGCTGCGCCTTGTGCGGTCTCGTCGACCCGTGCGGCCGGAGGGACTCGAACCCTCACGGGTGTTACCCCACTGGGACCTAAACCCAGCGTGACTGCCAGTTCCACCACGGCCGCCGACCGCCACATCGTAGCGGCCGACGCCCGTGAGGCGGCGTCAGATCCCGAGATCCTTGATGATCTTGGCGACATGGCCGGTCGCCTTCACGTTGTACAGCGCGCGCTCGACCTTGCCCTCCTCGTCGACGATCACCGTCGAGCGGATCACGCCCGTGACCGTCTTTCCGTAGAGCTTCTTCTCGCCGAAGGCGCCGTACGCCTCCAGGACCTTCTTCTCCGGGTCGCCGACCAGCGTGACCTTCAGGCTCTCCTTCTCGCGGAACTTCGCCAGCTTCTCCGGCTTGTCCGGCGAGACGCCGATCACGTCGTACCCGGCGCCCGCCAGCAGCTCCAGGTTGTCCGTGAAGTCGCAGGCCTGCTTCGTGCACCCGGGGGTCAGCGCCGCCGGGTAGAAGTAGACGATCACCTTCCGGCCCAGGTGCTCCGCGAGCGAGATCTCGTTGCCGTCCGCGTCGGGCAGGGTGAAGGCGGGGGCGATGTCTCCGGGCTGCAGTCGCTCGCTCATGGTTCTCCGGCTCCTCACGAGGGGGTGGGCGTATACGACCGAGCCTAATGGGGGTCTGTGACAGCCCCCGGCCCGTCGAGCTGACAGACTGTCCACCACGGACCACGAGAGACCACGGAGGCAGCGCGGTGTCGGACGCCAGGACCCCTGCGCAGATCGAGGCGGACATTCTCCGCCGGCGCGAGCAGCTCGCCGTCACGCTCGACGAGATCGGCGTACGGATGCACCCGAAGACGATCATCGGGGACGCGAAGGCCAGGGTGGCGTCCACGATCGACGAGACGGCCGGCCGGGCCTTCGTCACCGTGAACCGCGTCGTCACCGATGTGAGGACCCGGTTCGTCTCCGAGGACGGCGGGCCACGCCTGGAGCGGCTGGTGCCCGTGGCGCTCGTCGCCGTCGGCGTCATCGGCCTCATCGCCGTGTCGGCGCGCAGGCACAAGGACTGACCCTCGGACGTACCGGGGCCGCCGCTCCAGGTAAGTTCGTGGGGTGAGCGAGAACACCCACGACAAGTTGCCCATCCGGATGCTGCACGACCGGGTGCTGGTCCGGTCCGACACTCCCGAGGGCGAGCGGCGGTCGGGAGGCGGCATCCTCATCCCCGCGACCGCCGCCGTAGGCCGCCGGCTGGCCTGGGCCGAGGTGGTCGCCGTCGGCCAGAACGTCCGGACCGTGGAGCCCGGGACCGGGTGCTGTACGACCCGGAGGACCGCGCCGAGGTCGAGGTGCGCGGTGTGGCGTACGTCCTGATGCGCGAGCGCGACCTGCACGCGGTCGCGGCCGACCGGTTCGAGGGCTCGAAGGACTCCACCGGCCTGTATCTCTAGCTTTGCTACCTTGGAAGACCCCCGACGAGACGCGCCGTACCGGGTCATAGGCAAAGACGACGCACCCCGTACACCGTTTCCCGCGTCTCGGAGGTGCCGTCATGGCCTGGGTCCTGCTGATCGTCGCCGGCCTGCTGGAGGTCGGCTGGTCGATCGGAATGAAGTTCACGGACGGGTTCACGCGGCTGTGGCCGAGCCTGCTCACCGGCCTCGGCATCGTCACCAGCATGGCGCTGCTGGCGCAGGCCGCGAAGACCCTGCCGATCGGCACGGCGTACGGCGTCTGGGTCGGCATCGGCGCCGCGGGCGCGGCGGTGGTCGGGATGGCGGTCCTCGGGGAACCCGCGACCGCCGCCCGGGTCTTCTTCGTCTGCCTGCTGCTGGTGTCCGTCGTGGGCCTGAAGGCCACGGGCGGCAACTAGGCCGCGCTCGGCGGTTCTTTCCCCACCCCGCCCCTTCCCGAAACCGGGGGCTCCGCCCCGGACCCCGTATCGCGCCTGAACGGCGCTCGTCCTCAAACGCCGGACGGGCTGAAAGTCAGCCCCTCCGGCGTTTGAGGAGCGGGGGTTCGGGGGGCGGAGCCCCCCGATTCGGGAAGGGGCGGGGTGGGGAAGACCCGCCGACCGAGT
This sequence comes from Streptomyces coeruleoprunus, assembly GCF_039542925.1. Classification (GTDB taxonomy): domain Bacteria; phylum Actinomycetota; class Actinomycetes; order Streptomycetales; family Streptomycetaceae; genus Streptomyces; species Streptomyces coeruleoprunus. Next base: position 8,942 of record NZ_BAABIT010000003.1, read on the forward strand.
TACCCCCCGGGTGCCGGGGCCGGTCCGGGGACGGGTGGCTGGCTGCCAGGGGCGGGGCCGGCCGGGTCCTGGACCGGGGCGGGCGGGCGGGCGTCGGCGGTGGTGTCCCGAGGGCCGCCCGCCGTACCCCGCCGGTCTTGGCCTCCGCGCTGCGGACCCCCGGGTCCGCCCCACCATCCCTCCTCGCGGCCGCCGTCCTCCGCGCCCCACGGCTCCTCCCACGGCTGCTCCTGCGGCTGCGGGTAACCCGTGCCCGTGCCGGGGTCGATGCCCTCGGCGACCTCCAGGTCGAAGTCCCGCGCCGCGGTGCCCTCCAGCGCCAGCTCGGTGTACCGCGCCCAGATCTCCGCGGGCGCCCCGCCCCCGTTGGTGCGCTCCAGGCCGAGCGCCCCGTACAGCGACTTCTGCGCGCCCGTCTTCGGGTCCTGCCCCATCAGCGCGACCACGGTGGCCAGGTCCGGGGTGTAGCCCGCGAACCAGGCCGCCCGGTCGTGCTCCGCCGTGCCGGTCTTGCCGGCCGCCGGGCGCCCCGCCGCCTGCGCCGCGGTGCCCGTACCGCCGTCGACGACACCGCGCAGCATCGCGGTGGTGGTGTCGGCGGCCTCCCGGCTGATCACCTGGCGGGTCCTGGCGGCCGGCAGCGGCACCGCGGTCGCGCCCTTCTCGACCTTCTCCACCAGCGTGTACGTGCCGTGCCGGCCGTGGTTGGCGAGCGTGGCGTACGCCTCCGCCATGTCCAGCACACTGGCCGTCGCCGGGCCGAGCGCGATGGACGGGGACGGGTTGAGGTCCGGCGTGTCGGCCGGCAGGCCCAGCGCGATCGCGGTCCGCTCGACCCGTGCCGGGCCCACGTCCACGGCGAGTTGCGCGTACACGGCGTTGACGGAACGGTCCGTGGCCGTGCGCAGCGTGATGCCGCCGTAGCTGACGTCGTCCTCGTTCGCCGGGGCGTAGGCGGACCCGGTCCACCCCTCGACCGGCCGCTTGTTGGTGCCGTCGTACACCGTGTCCGGGGTGATCGGCTCGCCGTGCTGGGTGGTGGAGCGGCCGTCGACGGCGGCGGCGAAGACGAACGGCTTGAACGTGGACCCGACCTGGTAGTCGCGGCGGGTCGCGTTGTTCACGTACTGCTGCGTGTAGTCGACCCCGCCGTAGAGGGCGACGACCTTGCTGGTCGCCGGGTCGATGGAGGCGCCGCCGACCCGTACGTAGCGGTCGGTCGGGTTGGTGGCCGGGTCCAGCCGGGACAGCAGCTGCTCGTCGACGGCCGCGGCGAAGGCGTCCATCTTCTCGCGCCGGAGGGTGGTGGTGATGCGGTAGCCGCCGGCGGCCAGGTCCTTCTCGTCGACGATGTGATGCCGGGTCAGATAGGAGTTCACCGCCTGGACGACGTAGCCGCGCTGGCCGCCCATGCCGTTGGTGGGCTCGGCGGGCTGCGGCATGGGGAACGTGAGGGCGGCCCGGGCCGACCGGGTGAGCCAGCGCTCCTTCACCATGGCGTCGAGCACGTAGTTCCAGCGGGCCAGCGCCCGCGCCCTGCTGCGGGGGCCCGCGGCCACGTCGTACGCGCTGGGGGCGTTGAGGAGCGAGGCGAGGTACGCGCCCTCGGCGGTGGTCAGGTACTGCGCCTCCTTGCCGTAGTAGGCGCGGGCGGCGGCCTGGATGCCGTAGGCGTTGCGGCCGTAGTAGCTGGTGTTGAGGTAGCCCTCGAAGATGTCGTCCTTCGTCTTCTCGCGGGTGAGCTTGATCGCGATGAAGAACTCCTTCACCTTCCGGGTGACGGTCCGCTCCTGCCCCAGGTAGTAGTTCTTGACGTACTGCTGCGTGATGGTCGAACCGCCCTGCGTGCCCTTGCCGGTGACGGTGTTCCAGGTCGCGCGGACCATCGCCTCCGGGTCGACGCCGGACTCGCTGTAGAAGTCCCGGTCCTCGGCGGCGAGTACCGCGTGCCGCACCGGGCGCGGGATGCGGGCGAGCGCGACGCTCTCCCGGTTGACCGCGCCCGCCTGCACGATCTGGCTGCCGTCCGCGTACAGGTACACGTTGGACTGCGCGGTGGCCGCGGCGTTCGCGGGCGGGATGTCGACGAGGTGGTAGCCGGCGAAGAACCCGCCGACGAGCAGCAGGCCGAGGAAGAGGGACGCGCCCAGCACCGTCCGCCAGGTCGGGACGAACCGGCGCCGCCCGGAGCGCCGGGCCCCCTTGCGGGCGGACGGTGTGGCGGGGGTGTGGACGGTCGGGTCGCGGGGCTCCCAGCCTCCTGACGGCTGCGGGGGGTCGTCGCTCATAGTCTTCCGGCCCTATCGCTGTCCGAGTATCACTTTTGTGTGATGTCTGAGTTGTCTGACTTTGTGTTGCTTTCACATAGTGCACCGGCCGACCGTCCAACCCGTGCATTACCGGCGCGCCTCCCGCCACGGGCAGCCGAAAAGCGGTCGCGACTCCGGCGCACGGGTGACTAGGCTCACGGACTTTGGCGTGGGCGAGGCGAAGAGGGGAGGAGACGTGCGGCTCTACGCGGCCGTGGTGGCCGGTGCCTTCCGGCGCCACGCGACCTACCGGATGGCCACCGCGGCGGGCGTGTTCACCAACACGACCTTCGGCTTCATCCTGGCGTTCACCTATATGGCCCTGTGGAACGAGCGGCCCGGCCTCGGCGGTTACGACATGGCCGAGGCCCTGGCGTACGTATGGCTGGGACAGGCGCTGCTCGCCGCGTGCTCGCTGATGGGCGGCGGCTTCGAGGACGAACTCATCGAGCGCATCAAGACCGGCGACATCGCCGTGGACCTGTACCGGCCGGCCGACCTCCAGGTGTGGTGGATGTGCGTCAACCTCGGCCGGGCCGCGTTCCAGTTGCTCGGGCGGGGCGTCGTCCCCCTGGTGGTGGGCGCGCTGGCCTTCGACATCGCGCTGCCGGAACACCCGCTGACCTGGCCGGCCTTCCTGCTGTCCGTCGCCCTCGGGGTGATGGTCGCCTTCGGCGTGTGGTTCCTGGTGGCGCTGAGCGCGTTCTGGCTGATGGACGGGGCGGGGGTGGTTCAGGTGGCCTGGCTGGCGGGGCTGTTCTTCTCCGGGATGCTGCTGCCCCTGAACGTCTTCCCGGGCGCCCTGGGCGAAGTGGCCAGGGCCCTGCCCTGGGCGTCGATGCTCCAGGTGCCGGCCGAGGTGTTCCTGGAGAAGCGCACCGGGTGGGACCTGCTCGGCGCGTACGCCTTCCAGGCGGGCTGGGCGGTCGTGCTGCTCGCGGCGGGCCGGGCGGTCCAGGCGGCGGCGACGCACCGGGTGGTGGTGCAGGGTGGCTGAGGGCCTGCGCGCGTACGCGCTGATCGCGGCCATGTGGATCCGCTCGACGATGACGTACCGCTTCTCGTTCGCGATGACGCTGCTGTCGAACTTCACGGCCACGCTCTTCGACTTCGTCGTGATCCTGCTGATGTTCGCCCACGTCCGGGGCCTCGGCGGGTTCTCGTTCGCCGAGGTGGCGTTCCTGTACGGGACGACCAGCACCGCGTTCGGCCTCGCGGACCTGGCGATGGGCCAGACCGTGCGGCTCGGCAAGCGGGTACGGGACGGCACGCTGGACACGCTGCTCGTGCGGCCGGTCCCGGTGCTGGCGCAGGTCGCGGCCGACCGGTTCGCGCTGCGCCGCCTGGGCCGGGTGACCCAGGGGCTCGTGGTGCTGGTGTGGTCCCTGGTCCTGCTGGACGCGGTGGCGTGGACGCCGCTGAAAGCCGTGCTGGTGCCGCTGATGGTGGTGACGGGCGCCCTCATCTTCGGTTCCCTGATGGTGGCGGGCGCGGCCTTCCAGTTCTGGGCCCAGGACGGGGCGGAGGTGACGAACTCCTTCACGTACGGCGGCAACAACCTCCTCCAGTACCCGCCGTCGATCTTCGCCGGCGAGCTGGTCAAGGGTGTCGTCTACGTCGTACCGCTGGCCTTCGTGAACTGGGTGCCCGCGCTGTACGTGCTGGGGCGCGACGCCCCGGCGGGCCTGCCCGCCTGGTCGGCCTTCGCCTCGCCGCTGGTCGCGGCGGGGTTCGTGGGCCTGGCCGGGCTGGCGTGGCGGGTGGGAATCCGTTCGTACCGAAGCACGGGGAGCTGAGCACGCATGGAACCGGTGGAACCGGACGTCATGGACCCGGAGAACGACTTCATCGACCTTCGCGACGTGGAGAAGGTCTTCGACGTACGCCGCAGGACGGGCCTGCTGCGCCGCGAGAAGCAGCAGGTCAGGGCCGTCGACGGCATCACCTTCCGGGTGGCGCGCGGCGAGATGGTGGGCTACATCGGGCCGAACGGCGCCGGGAAGTCCACCACCATCAAGATGCTGACGGGCATTCTGACGCCGACCGGCGGCCGGCTGCGCGTCGCGGGCATCGACCCGTCGCGCGAGCGCACCCGGCTCGCCCACCGCATCGGCGTCGTCTTCGGGCAGCGCACGACGCTGTGGTGGGACCTGCCGCTGCGGGACTCCTACCGGCTGATGCACCGCATGTACCGCATCCCCGACGCCCGGTACCGGGAGAACCTGGACCGCTGCGTGGAGCTGCTGGACCTGGGCGCCCTGCTCGACGTGCCGGTACGCCAGCTCTCGCTGGGCCAGCGGATGCGCGGCGACATCGCGGCGGCGCTGCTCCATGACCCCGAGGTGCTGTACCTGGACGAGCCGACCATCGGCCTCGACGTCGTGTCCAAGGCGAAGGTGCGCGGCTTCCTGCGCGACCTGAACGCCGAGCGTTCCACGACGGTCCTGCTCACCACGCACGACCTCACCGACATCGAGCAGCTGTGCAAGCGGGTCATGGTCATCGACCACGGGCGGCTCATGTACGACGGCGCCCTCGGCGGCCTGCACGAGGTGGGCGCGAGCGAGCGGACCCTGGTCGTGGACCTGGAGCGGGAGCTGCCGCCCATCGAGCTGGAGGGCTCGCGGGTGGTCCGGGTGGAGGGCCCGCGCCAGTGGCTGGCCTTCCCCGCCTCCTCGTCGGCGGCACCGCTGGTGGCCCGGATAGCGGCGGAGTACCCCCTCGTGGACCTGTCGGTCAGGGAGCCGGACATCGAGGCGGTGATCGCCCGGATGTACGGGGAGGCGCGGGGGGAACCGGCGGAACGGTGATCCCGGTGGCGGCTCCGGCCTGCGACGGCCTCCCGATCGCCACCCCGCTGATCACCCTCCTCTCCTCCCACCCCGCGCATTAGTCTGACGACATGACCGATGACCTTCCCGAGGTGCGGGCCTCGGACGCCGAACGCGAACGGATCGCCGAGCGGCTGCGCGACGCGCTGGCCGAGGGCCGGCTCGACATGGCCGAGTTCGAGGAGCGGCTCGACGCCGCGTACACGGCCCGCACCCGTGGCGAACTGGAGCCCCTGGTCAGGGACCTCCCGGCGCCCACCGCGTCCACCACGCCGACGCCGGCCGGCGGGCGCGACTGGCCGTCCCGCATCGGCGCCCCGGCCACCTCCCGGGGCGGCTTCGCCTTCTGGGGCGGCTTCGGGCGGCGCGGCAGGTGGACCGTGGGGCGCCAGTTCACCGGCGTCGCGGTCATGGGCGGCGGGGAGGTCGATCTGCGCGAGGCGGACTTCGAGGACCGCGAGATCGTCATCCGCTGTTTCGCGCTCATGGGCGGCATCCAGGTCACGGTCCCGCCGGAGCTGCACGTCGAGGTGACGGGCTTCGGCCTGATGGGCGGCTTCGACGACAGGGGCGCCGGCGAGGGCACCCCGGGCTCGCCGAGGGTGCGGGTCACGGGGTTCGCGCTGATGGGCGGCGTAGGCGTGGAACGCAAACGCCGCAAGGGCGACAAAAGTCGTAAAAGCCTGGAAAAGTAGCCCGCGAGGCCGATCGCCGGAACTGAACGCGCGCCTCGGGAGTACCTGGGATAAGGACGGATTACGAGGCGAGACACGCGAACGGGGTGGACGGGTGGACGGCACGAACCCTGCGGACGGCACGGCGCCGCCCCTGACCGCGTTCGCCTACACGGCGGAGGACGAGGAGAGGCGCCGCGGAGTCCGCCGCATGAAGACCATGGCCACGTGCCTGCTGCTCCTCGTGGCGGTCGTCTACACGCTCGCCACCTGGGCGAAGTCCGCCGGGGTGAGCGGCTGGCCCGGTTATGTGGCCGCGGCGGCCGAGGCGGGCATGGTGGGCGCGCTCGCGGACTGGTTCGCGGTGACCGCGCTGTTCCGCCGCCCGCTGGGGCTGCCGATCCCGCACACGGCGATCATCCCGACGAAGAAGGACCAGCTCGGCGAGTCCCTGGGCGCTTTCGTGGGCGAGAACTTCCTGTCCTCCGGCGTCGTCCGCACCCGCCTCCACGCCCTGAACATCGCCGGCCGCCTCGGCACCTGGCTCGCGGAGCCCGCGCACGCGGACCGGGTGACGGCCGAGCTGGCGACGGCGCTGCGCGGCGCGCTCACGGTGTTGCGGGACGCGGACGTCCAGGCGGTCGTCGGCGAGGCGATCACCCGGCGGGCGGAGGCCGCGGAGGTGGCCCCGGGCCTGGGCAAGACGCTCGACAGGATCGTCACCGACGGCGCCCACCGGCGGGCCGTGGACCTGATCTGCGCCCGCGCCCACGACTGGCTCGTCCTGCACGGCGACTCCGTCATGGACGCGGTGCAGGGCGGGGCACCGGGATGGACGCCGCGCTTCGTGGACCGCAAGGTCGGCGAGCGGGTCTACAAGGAGCTCCTCCGCTTCGTGACGGAGATGCGGGACATGCCGGGCCACCCGGCGAGGGGCGCCATCGACCGCTTCCTCACGGACTTCGCCTCGGACCTCCAGTCCGACACGGAGACCCGGACGAAGGTCGAGCGTCTGAAGGCCGACCTCCTCGAACGCCCGGAGATCCAGGACATCATCGCCTCGGCCTGGTCCGCGGTGCGGGGCATGATCATGTCGGCCGCGGAGGACGAGCGCAGCGAGTTGCGGCTGAGGGCGCGGGCGTCGCTGCTCTCCCTGGGCAACCGCCTGTCGACCGACCCCCAGCTGCGGGCGAAGGTGGAGGGCTGGCTGGAAGACGCGGCGGCGTACGTGGTCACGACGTACCGCACGGAGATCACGTCGCTGATCAGCGAAACGGTGGCGGCCTGGGACGCCGACCAGACGTCCCGCAAGATCGAGGCGCACATCGGCCGTGACCTGCAGTTCATCCGGATCAACGGCACGGTCGTGGGCGCCCTGGCCGGGCTGCTGATCTACACCGTCTCGCACGCCCTGGGAGGGTGACCGGCCCCTGCCGACCGGCCACCCGCCCAGTTCTTACGGGGAGGTGCCGTTACATACGTACGCACCAGGAGCCCCGTTCAACCCTCGCGCCGCGTCACCATCCAGGAAGCCAGCGCCATCCCGCCGGCCACGGAGAACACCGCGGGCCACGCCCCTACCTTCTTCGCCAGCGGATGCGACCCCGCGAACGCGGCGACGTACGCGGCGCTCAGCCCGGCCGCCGCGAGGTTGCCGCTCCGCTCGCGCCATTCGCGCGCCGCAACGGCCCCGGCGGCCACCAGGGCGACCCCGCCGAGCGGCCGCTTCTTGGTCCACCGGGCGACCCCGTAGCCGCCGACGAGCCCCGCGGCAGCCACGGCCGCCACCGGAATCCGAGCCATGTCCGTCCTCCTCCTGATCCGATTCTCCTGAGCCGAGGCTAACGCGAAGGCGATGCAGAACCCTTCCGGCCACCACTCAGTAACAAGCTCGACGCGGAAGGTAATCGCCCTTCCGCCAGGGGCAGTTCAAGCCCATGCCCAACATCACCGCCCCACCCGACCGCTTCGCCGCCGACCCGCTCGTCCTGGCCCAGGACGGACTGGCCACGGTCCACCAGCTCCACGACATCGGCTGCGCGTCGTACGCCGTGGCCGACCACTGCCGCCCGGCCGGCCCCTGGCAACGCGTCCTCCCCCGCGTCATCCTGCTGCACAGCACGCCCCCCACGCCCCACCAACGCCTCCGCGCGGCCCTCCTCTACGCCGGCCCGAACACCCTCCTCACAGGCCCGGCAGCCCTCGCCCTGTACGGCATCGTCCCGCTGGAGGAGCTGGAGAGAGTCGACGTCCTCGTCACCCACTTCAGCCACCCCCGCAGCTACGCCTACGCCCGCATCCACCACACCCACCGCCCGGAACCCCGAGTCCCGGTGCAGAACCTCGCCTGCGTACCACTCCCGCGAGCGCTGGAGGATGCCCGGTACTTCGGTGCCACCTGAACACTGCCGTCCCCCTGCCGTGCAGCGCAGCGCGACGCTGCTTCCTCTCAGGAGGGTTCACGCTCCGGCCGGTCGGCGGTGGGTGCGCCTGCCGCCTTCCGGCGCGGTCAGGGCGCTCCTTCTGGCCTCGGCCACGGCGCGGGCGACCGCATCAGGTGCTTCGTGCTCCCAGAATCGGAGCACCGTCCATCCCGCGGCCTCCAAGTGCTCGGTGGTCTCGCGGTCCCGGGCCACGTTCTTCTCCAACTTGGTACGCCACCAGTCGGCATTGGACTTGGGGTGCGTGGCGTGCTGAGGGCAGCCATGCCAGAAGCAGCCGTCCAGGAAGACGGCGATCCGTGTGCCGGGAAACGCGATGTCGATGGTCCTGCGCGGCATTCCGGGCACGCGAACGTGAAGCCGGTATCGGAGTCCGGCCGCGTGCAGCAGTCTCCTCACGGCCATCTCGGGCGTGGTGTCGCGTGATGTCTGACGACTCATGCGAGCCGATACGGCTGGAGACGAGGGTCTTGCTCCGGTCACGGTCCCAGTTTCCTTCAGGCCTACGGCCATATGTCGATCGATGCGCCAAGGGGAGGTTGCAACTGTGGACCCGCGGGTCTGCTCCGGGCGACGGCCGGGCGGCTGTTGACCCGGCCGGAGATCCAGCCGCCCCGTCCGCTCTGCCGCTACACCCCCGCCTTCCCGTGGCACTCCCCATAAGCCGCCCCCGACCCGCACCAGCAAGGTGCCGTGCGTGGTGGGGGCCAGGGGGTGGCTCGGCCTCGGGCTGCGAGGGTGGTGGCGTACTGGGGGAGCAGGGCCGGGTTCGAGGGGGGTGTGGCCTCCGAGGCGGCGAAGGCCTCGTACGACGGGACCGTGCCCTGGACGATGCCCAGGTTCGGGGTGCCCGCCGCAGCGAGTTCGCGCAAGGACGCCTCCAGGTCCGTGAGGTGCGCCTCGTGCGTCGGGTACTCCGCCTCCAGCTCCGGGTAGGAGGCGAGGAGTTCCGCCAGTTCCTCCTCCGGCCAGAGGAGGACCGCCACGGGGAACGGCCGCGACAGCGCCGTACGGTACGAGCCCAGCTCGCTGCGCAGGCGCACGATCTCCGCCCGCAGCTCCGCCGGGTCCGACGAGCCGAGCGCCCACGTCCGCTTAGGGTCGTGCAGCTCGTCCAGCGGGACCGTGCCCCGGTGCAGGCGGTCCGCGAGGACGTCCCAGTCGTCGTGCGGGCGCGCCAGCAGGCGGCGCACCCGGTGCCGGCCCATCAGCAGCGACTGCGTCGGGTACGGGAGCTCGTCCTCCGTGTCCGGCGCCAGCGCCCGCGCGGCCGCCGTGAACGCCGCCTCCGACGCCTCCAGCTCGTCGTGCGACTCCAGGGTCTCCCCGATCACCTCCCAGGCCGTCGCGTCGCTCGGCGACAGCGCCAGCAGGCCCTCGATGATCGCCCGTGCCTCCGCCTCATGGCCGTATTCCCAGAGGTTCGCCGCCTTCAGTGCCCTGATCAGGTGCGGGTTCTCCGGCTGCGGCGAGGAGGACAGCAGGTCGTCGTAGAGCGTGGTCGCCCGGGGGCGGTCGCCGGCCAGTTCCAGGTGCGCGGCGGCCCGGAGGAACAGTGGTTCGCGGTCCTCGGGGTACTGCGCCGCGGTACGCAGCAGGCGCTCGGCTTCGTTCGTGTGGTCAGCAGGCGTGTCGAGGCGCATGGTCACCACCGTACTGCCGTACGCCGCGGCTCTGGTGGGTTGTCGCACGACCGCCTATGGTGCGCGGGTGTCCCGGAGGCGGAGCGCTTTCGCGCGGACGGTCTGGTGCGGTGCCGAGCTGCTCGTCACCGCCGGCGTCCTCGCGCTGCTGCTCGTCGTCCACCAGCTCTGGTGGACCAACCAGCAGGCCCGCTCCGGCGCCGAGCGGACCGTCCGCGCCCTGGAACGGGACTGGGGGCGGGGGGCACCCGGCCCGGTCCCCGGAGGAGCGTCGCCCTCGGGCTCACCCGCGGCCGTGCCCACCGCCGAGGATTCCTCCCGTCCGCCGGCCGTCCCCGACGATCGCGCGGCGCCCCCGCGGCCCCTCGCGTACGCCCTCCTCCGTATCCCCTCCCTCCGCCTCACCGTCCCCGTCGCCCCCGGCGTCGGCCGGCGCGACGTCCTCGACAAGGGCTTCGCCGGGCACTACCCCGGCACCGCCCCACCCGGCCGCACCGGCAACTTCGCCCTCGCCGGGCACCGCAACTCCCACGGCGAGCCCTTCCGCGACCTCGACCGGCTGCGCCCGGGCGACCACGTCCTCGTCGAGACGCGCGACGCCGTCCACACCTACGCCGTGGACGCCGTTATCCCGCGGACCTCGCCCCGCGACGTCGGCGTCATCGCCGCCGTCCCGAGGAGCCTCGTCCACCCGGGATCCGGGTACGAGCGGCCCGGGCGCTATCTGACCCTCACCACCTGCGCGCCGCCCCTGCGGTCCACCCATCGGCTGGTCGTCTGGGCGGTGTTGATCCACTCGAAGGATGTACGGTGGGGCCAGGACCGGTGAGGGGGGAGGACGTCATGGGCACGGTGTTCGTGCGGTGGCTGCTTCCCCTGTTCGGTCTTCTCGGGCTGGTCCTCGTCATGGACGCGTCCTCGCTCTCCGTCGTCGCGCTCGCCGCGACCACGCTGCTCACCTGCGCGCTCGTCAGCGCGCGCGGTGTCCCCGCCGTGCCGCCCACCCGGGTGCGCACCGCCATCCGCGACCGTGAGCAACGCACCGCCTTCCTGCCCCAGCGCGATCCCGACGCCTCGGGGCGCCGCCGGCCCCGAGCACCGGGCCGAACCCTCCCGACGGCCGCGTAGAGCCCCTCCCGGGCCTGGGCCTGGGCCTGTCCGGTCCTGTCCGGGCGCTCCACGCCGTTCCGTCATGCCGACATCCCGCATCACCTTTCACCATCGTTCGGCACGACTGAACCCTGGAGGGTTCCTCCCTTATGTCCGTGTTCGTTGCGTTCTTCGAGTGGCTCGCCGGCTTCGTCCCCGCGCCCGCCGCCATCGTTCTCCTCACCGCCCTGGTACGCCTGCTCCTGCTGCCCCTGTCCGTCGCCGCCGCCCGCGGCCAGAAGGCCCGCACCCGCCTCGCCCCGCAGCTGGCCGAGCTGCGGAAGAAGCACGCCAAGAACCCGGAGCGACTGCAGAAGGCCGTCCTCGAACTGCACGCCGAGGAGAACGTCTCACCGCTCGCCGGCTGCCTGCCGGGGCTGCTCCAGGTGCCCGTCTTCTTCCTGCTCTACCACCTGTTCACGAGCGGGCGTCTCGGTGACCACTTCCTGCTCGCCGCGCCCCTCGAAGGCCACTGGGCCGACGCCCTCGCGGCCGGGGGGCCCTTCGGGCCCGCCGGGCTCGTGTACGTGGCGCTGTTCGCCGTCGTGGCCGCCGTCGCCACGTACACGTACCGGCAGAGCCGGGCGCAGATGGCCGCCGCGTCCGCCGCGTCCGGGGGCGAGGTGCTGCCCGGGGTCGCCGCGCCGATGATGAAGGTGCTGCCGCTGCTGTCCTTCGCCACGCTGGTGACCGTCGCCGTCGTCCCGCTGGCCGCTGCGCTGTACGTCGTGACCAGCACGACGTGGACCGCCGCCGAGCGGACCGTGCTGTACCGGTCGGGTGACCGGTCCGCTGGCCGGTCCAGTACGTGAACGGGGTCTTGCGGAGTGGTCGGACGTCTTGGAGGATCGACCAATCCTGACGATGGCCGCACTCCATCGGCCGGGGCTCACCTCGACCACAGGGAGAAGACCATGAAGCTGTTGCGCGTCGGCCCGGCAGGAGCCGAGCGTCCCGCCCTGCTCGACCACGACGGCACCCTGCGCGACCTGTCCGCGCTCGTCGCGGACATCGACGGGAACCTGCTCTCGGACGCGTCCGCGCTGGACCGTGTCCGGGCCGCGGCGGGCGCCGGGGTGCTGCCCGCGCTGGACGCCGACGGGCTGCGGGTCGGCCCGCCGGTCGCCCGGGTGGGCAAGGTCGTCTGCATCGGGCTCAACTACCACGACCATGCCCGCGAGACCGGTGCCGAGCCGCCCGCCGAGCCGGTCGTCTTCCTCAAAGCGGCCGACACGGTCGTCGGGCCGGACGACACCGTGCTCGTTCCGCGCGGCAGCCGCAAGACGGACTGGGAGGTCGAGCTGGCCGTAGTCATCGGACGTACGGCCCGCTATCTGGACTCCGCGGAAGCGGCGCTCGCCCATGTCGCGGGCTACGCGGTGGCCCACGACGTGTCGGAGCGCGAGTTCCAGATCGAGCGGGGCGGCACCTGGGACAAGGGCAAGAACTGCGAGACGTTCAACCCGCTCGGCCCGTGGCTCGTCACCGCCGACGAGGTGCCCGACCCCCAGGCGCTCGGCCTGCGGCTGTGGGTCAACGGCGAGCTGAAGCAGAACGGCACCACGGCCGACCAGATCTTCCCGGTCGGCGAAGTGGTGCGGTACGTCAGCCAGTTCATGACCCTGTACCCGGGTGACGTCATCAACACCGGTACGCCGGCGGGCGTCGCCATGGGCGCCCCGGAGCCGAAGCCGTACCTGGGCGCCGGCGACGTCGTGGAGCTGGAGATCGACGGCCTCGGCCGCCAGCGCCAGGAGCTGAAGGACGCGTAGGCTGGGGCTGCAAGGAGGGCACGATGACTGTTGCGCAGACCGAAGTACCGCTCGACGAGTTCGAGGCGCTCGCGGCCGCGGCTCCGGACGGCCTTCATGTCGAGCTGATCGACGGGAGGGTCATTGTGACCCCGGCTCCTGATGGCGACCACGACGAGAACGTGATGTCTGTCGGAGACCAGATCAGAGAGCGCTTCCCGGCTCTGCGCATGTATCAGGAACGCGGGCTCTCGGTTGCCGCCTACCGGGCCGGCCGGGCGCGCGTCGATGGCGCCGTGGCGCCGGCCGGGTACTTCCGCGGCCAGCCCTCGTGGTCGGACCCGTCCGGAGTCCTGATGGTTCTCGAGGTCACCTCGGGCCGGGAGGAGGACGCCGACGTCGACCGCACCGACAAGCGCGACGCCTACGCCCAGGCCGGGCTCCCCGTGTACCTCCTCATCGACCGGCACCGCGGTGAGGCAGTGGTGCACTGGGAGCCCGAGGGTGGTCGCTACCGGCACGAGTCGCGCGCCGTGTTCGGATCGAAGCTGGCACTGCCCGAGCCGTTCGGCTTCGACCTCGACACGTCCGAACTGGCCTGAGTCAGCCCAGCGTCACCGTCACGCCCTCGCGGGCCGAGCGGCGGGCGGCTTCCAGGACGTCGAGGGCCCTGGCGGCCTCCTCGGCGGTGACCGGGGGAGGCGTGCCGTCGCGGAGGGCGGTGGCGATCTCCGCGTAGTACGCCGGGTAGTCGCCCGGCACCGTCGGGACCGGGCGGCCGCCGCCCGTCAGCGGGGACTGGCCCGCGCCGACCCTGCCCCACATCGCCTCGGGCTCCGCGCCCCACTCCTGGCCCGCCACCGGGCGGGCGCCCTCGCGCAGGGCGCCCTCCTGCGGGTCGAGGCCGTACTTCACGAAGCCGCTGCGCGAGCCCAGCACCCGGAAGCGCGGGCCCAGCTGCGCGGCCGTGGCGCTCATGTACAGGTGCGAGCGCACCCCGTTCGCGTGCGTCAGCGCGATGAACGTGTCGTCGTCCGCCTCCGCGCCCTCGCGCCGTACGTCGCACTCGGCGTACACGCGCACGGCCGGGCCGAAGAGCTCCAGCGCCTGGTCGACGACATGGCTGCCCAGGTCGTACAGCAGCCCGCCGATCTCCTCCGGCGTGCCGGACTCGCGCCAGCCGCCCTTCAGTCGCGGCCGCCAGCGCTCGAAGCGCGACTCGAAGCGCTGGACCTCGCCCAGCTCGCCCGTCCCCAGCAGGGCCCGCAGGGTCAGGAAGTCGTTGTCCCAGCGGCGGTTCTGGAACACCGAGAGGAGCAGGCCCCGCTCCTCCGCCAGCGCGGCCAGCGAGCGCGCCTCCGCCGCCGTGCCCGCGACCGGCTTGTCGACCACGACCGGCAGCCCGGCCTCCAGCGCGGCCCTCGCCAGCGGGACGTGCGTCTTGTTGGGCGACGCGATCACGATCAGGTCCAGCTCGCCGGCCCTCGGCCACAGCTCGTCCGCCGAGGCGGCGAGGCGTACGTCCGGGAACTCGGCGCGGGCCTGCCGCTGCCGCTCCTCGTTCGACGTGACGACCGTGTCGAGCACCATGCCGGGGGTGGCGGCGATCAGGGGCGCGTGGAAGACGGAGCCCGCGAGGCCGTAGCCGACGAGTCCGACGCGGAGCGGGGTGAGGGGAGCAGCAGCCATACCCGCTACTTAAGCAACGCTGTTGCGTTAGTGCAAGGCGGGCCAGGACAATGGATGCGTGAACCTCACCGCGCTGCGCAGCCACAACACCGCCCTCGTGCTGGACCTGCTCCGCACGGCGGGCGAGGGCGGTATCAGCCGGCTGGAGCTGGCCGAGCGCACCGGGCTCACCCCGCAGGCCGTCAGCAAGATCACCGCCCGCCTCCGCGCGGAGGGCCTGGCCGCCGACGCGGGACGCCGCGCCTCCACGGGCGGCAAGCCCCGCACCCTCCTGCGCCTCGTCCCCGGCGCCGCCCACGCCGTGGGCCTCCACCTCGACCGGGACGAGCTGACCGCGGTCCTCGTCGACCTCGCGGGTGTCACCGTCGCCGCACGCACCACCCCTCTGGACCTCGGGGCCGGCGCCGACGCGGTGGTGGACGTGGCGGTGGGGGCGGTGCGTGCGGTGGCGGGCGCGGTGCGGGGTGTCGGAGGCGGGGTGGCGGGCGCGGTGCGGGGCGTCGAAGGCGGGGTGGCGGGTGCGGTGCGGGGTGTCGGAGGCGGGGTGGCTGACGTGGGGGCCGTGTCCGTGCACGGCGCGTCCGACCCGCCGGCCGCACTCCTCGCCCGTACCGTCCTCGGTGTCGGCGTCGCCATGCCCGGTCCCCTCGACCACGCCACCGGTGTGCCGCACCGCGTGACCGGCTTCCCCCAGTGGGACGGCTACCCGCTGCGCGACGCGCTGGCCGCGCGCCTGGGCGGCGGGCTGCCCGTGGCGCTCGACAAGGACACGAACGCCGCCGCCCTGGGCCTCGCGCTGAAGGGCGCGGCCGGGGACTCGTTCGTGTACGTCCACCTCGGCACGGGCCTGGGCGCCGGCCTCGTGCTGGGCGGCGCGCTCCACCGGGGCGCACGGACCGGCGCGGGCGAGTTCGGCCACCAGACCATCCAGCTCGACGGCCCCGTGTGCGGCTGCGGCGGGCGCGGCTGCCTGGAGGCCCTGTGCCTCGCCGCCGTCGCGCGCGGCGACCTGGACGAGGCCGCGCGTGTCCTGGGCGTCGGCGCCGCGAACGCCGCCGGGCTCCTGGACATCGACCGCGTGCTGCTCGGCGGCCGCGTGGTCGCCGCGGCGCCCGGGCGGTTCGTCCGGGGCGTGGCCGCCGTCCTCGCCGAGCGCGCCGCCCGCGCGGGGGACGCCCCGGTGCCCGTCGCCCTCGCGACCACCTCGCCCCACCCGGTCGCCGAGGGCGCCGCGCACCTGGTGCTGGGCCCGCTGTTCGGGCTCTGAGAGGCGCCCCGACCGTCCCCGCAGCCGGTGCTGCGCCGATCGGCGGCACCCCACAGCACGTACGACGGGATCCGGCGCCGCGCCCGGGGCGGCGGCCCGCCCGCGGGGGAGGGCTCTGGTGACGACCGCACGCCGGCAGCAAAGGCACCTCCCCCATGCGACTGCGCACCGCCCTCGCCGCCGCAGCAGCCCTCTGCTCCCTGGCCGTCGCCGCAGCCCCGTCTTCCGCGCGCACTCCCCTCGGCGTCACCCGGGATGTCGCCGCTCCCGGGCGGGAGCCGCGCTGCGGTGACGCCACCGCGGCCGCGTTTTTCGATCACCACCCGGATCACCGGCGGGCCCGCCGTCCACCGGGCCGGGGAGGGCTTCAGCACCTGGCGGATCGAGCTGACCAACACCACCGCCCCACCCCTGCCGCAACATCCACCCCGTGATCGTCCTCACCGACCGGAACCGGCGGCTCACCCCCGCCCAGGTGCGGCTGGAGTTCGCCGCGCGGGAGGGCGGGCCGCGGCGGCCCGTCCGGGTCGAGCGGACCGACGCGTACGAGATCGTCGGCGTCCTCGACGACGACACCGACCGGACCTTCACCGGCTTCACCGTCCCCGCCCGGGCACGGTCACCGTGCCCGTCCGGCTGGGGTTCACCGCCGACGCCCGCCCCGACCAGGTGACGGCCAACGCCGCGATCGTGCAGCGCCGGGGCGACGACGGGGAGTGGGTGGGGGAGTCGGGCGACTACCGGTTCGCCGTCGTGCCGGAGAACGCCGAGGAGGGGGAGGAACCGGACCGGGCCGACGAGACCGGGGCCGCACCGAGCCCGCTCCCCGAGGGCGAGGAGCTGGCCGGAACCGGCACCCGCCGCGGCCACGCACATCTCCTGCCCCTCGCCACGGCCGCCACCGGCTGCCTCACCCTGGGCGCCGGCGCCCTCCTCCTGGCGGCCCGCGCCCGCCGCCGGCCCTGAGCCCGTGCCGACGCCGTTCACCCTCCCGTTCACCCACGTCTGCGACCATCCGCACGTGGAACACCTGGAACCCCCGACCTGGACGACCCCCGGCGCCCCCGTCCGCTCCGGTATCCCGGAGCACGGCCGCATCCCGAAGTACTACGCCGTGAAGGCCCATGTGGCCGCACTCATCGAGGAGTTGGGCGAGGGCGGCACCCTCCCCGCCGAACGCGACCTCGCCGTCCGCTACGAGGTCTCCCGCGAGACGGTCCGCCAGGCGCTGCGCGAACTCCTCCTGGAGGGCAGGCTTCAGCGCCGGGGCCGCGGCACGGTCGTCGCCGGGCCCAAGCTGGAACAGCCGCTCTCCCTCGCCAGCTACACCGAGGGCGTCCGCCGCCAGGGCCGCCGGCCCGGCCGCCGGCTGGTGACCCTCGACCGCTTCGCCGCGCCCCCGGCGCTCGCCGCCGAGCTGGACCTCGAACCCGGCGCGTCCGTCTGGCACATGGAGCGCGTCCTGCTCGCCGACGACGAGCGGGTGGGCCTGGAGAGCACCTACGTGG
>NZ_BAABIT010000004.1 GCF_039542925.1 Streptomyces coeruleoprunus
CTGGTGTGGTCGGTTGGTCCCCGTCCAGGAGGAGCGCCCCATGAGTACCGCGGACGAGTCGCGTGAACGAGCCCGCAGATGCGCGAGAAGGCAAGGACCTGGAGCGGACGGCGGAAGGCGCTGCCGACCCGCAGGAGAAGCAGCGGCTGCGGGACGAGGCACGCCGGCTCAGGGAGCGGAGCGAGCAGGAGTCCGGCATGGCCACCGGCGACATCTACCCGACCGGTAGCACGGGGAACGGCCCCTTGGGTCCGTTCCGCAACGGCTCGATCACCCGCCCCGCACCCGTGCGGGGCGCCCCGCCATGGCAGAGTCCTCCCCATGTGGAGCTCGACGCCTGAACGGCACAGACACCTCGCGGCCGCCTCCCTCCTGTTGGCCGCCGCGATATCGCTGACCGCCTGCGGTGAGCAGCGCGGCACGAATCCGGCGGCCGGTGCTCCGGGGACGGCTCCGAGCTCCGGCCCCCGTACCCCGGGAGCATCCCCCTACGTGGAGCCCGGAGTCGTCGATGGCGCCCCCCACAACGGCGACAACAACGCCTACCGCCGCTCCCGCGAGATGTCCCCCGCCGGCGCGAAGGCCGCGCAGAAGGAAGCCGCGCGCATCGAGCCCGTCCTCAAGAGGCTGTGGACCCAGAGGGAATGGGACCCCGCGCGTGTGCGCGCGGCGCTCCTCGAGCTCGGGTACGAGGAGGAGCGCACCGGCCCGAAGGGCGAGCGGCTCGGGGGGACGCTCACGGTGCGCGCGATGCACCAGCGCTACGAGGCCGGCCGGTACGTCACGCCCGAGGGTGCCTGGTCGGGCTTCGCGTTCACGACGCCTGCGTCAGCGCGTTCGTGCAGAGAGCAATTACGAGGTCGCGGTCAATGGCCCGTACATGGAGACCGGCTGCTTCGAGCCGCCCTACGGACACTGACAGTATCGACGCGGCCAGGGGCCCCTCGTACCAGAGCGTCATACCCCGAACTCCTCGCACATCTCCGGCAGATGGCCTGATCCCCTGCCGAAGCGGTGATACCCGGGCCGTTTGCGTCGTACGCGGCCCGGTCACAACACAGATGTCGAGCAGAGAAACTGACGCACAGCCAGCCCGGAAGGCACGAAGAGCCATGGCGCTCGCGGCCCAGCCCGAACCCGGAAGGCACCCCGACCCGCCCCTGCGGGGCGCACTCGCCACCACCGCCTGCATGGAGACCCTCCAAGTCGGCTACCTCCACGCCGTCGCGGCCGCCGCCGGATGCACCCTCTCCCAGCCCTTCCCCGACAACGGCATCGACTGGCACCTCAGCCACAGCGCCCCCGGACACGCCGTCGACGACGAGGTCACCATCAAGGTCCAGCTCAAGGCGACCTACCAGATCCCCCCACGACCCCCCGGCGCCGCCTTCTCCTTCACCCTCGACAACGACCACCTGGTGAAGCTCGCCCGCACCCCCGTCGCCGTCCACAAGATCCTCGTCGTCATGCTCGTCCCCCGCAGCCGCGACGAATGGCTCCACGCCGGACACGACCGACTCGACCTGCGCCACTGCTGCTACTGGACCAACCTCGCCGGACACCCCGTCACCGGCAGACGGCGCACGACCGTCCGCATACCCACCACACGGATCTTCGACGACCGGGCCCTCTGCGAGATCATGACCCGCGTCGGGGCGGGAGGGAGACCCTGATGCAGCACCGGCCCACCGACGTCGACCCACGCGTGCTCGGCGCGCTCCTCGACCGCCACGGCTGGCGCCGCCGCGGCGGAGCCGCCGGACACTACAGCCGCTGGACCCCACCCGGACCCGCCGCCGGCACCACCAGCCTCCTCGTCCCCGAGAGCCGCGCCTTCCCCGACTGCGACGACCTCCTCGCCGAAGCCCTCGCCGCCCTCGCCCGCAGCCCCGCCCCCTGCGCCCGCGACGTCCTCACCGGCCTGGCCCGCCCCAGCGACGAGATCCGCTGGTGGCACGACACCCCGGGCCCGCCACCGGCGCCCCCGCCCCCTGGGCCCAGCAGGAACGGCTCCGCTCCGCCGCCCGCCAGATCCTCCTCGCCGCCGCCCTCGCCGTACGCGGCCGCGCCCGCTACCACGGCGCACGCCACCGCCGGCACGCCCAGACCCTGCTCTCCGGCCTCCTCGTCGGCACCGCGCCCGACGGCCCCGGCCTCACCGCCTTCATCCCCGTCGACCCCGGCCGCGCCCTCACGGAACGCCTCTACCACGCCCTCTACGCCACCCGCGACGCCATCGACTACCAGCGCGCCACCGGCGGACCCGAAGCCTTCGACGCCGCCGTCGCCGCCGGCGTCAGCCGCGAACTCACCGAGGCGATCGTCGCCCTCGTCCGCGGCACCGAAGGAGCCACCATCACCCTCGCCTGGGCCCCCGCCGCCGGCCCGCCCGCAGGCTGCGCCGCCCACCCCGAACCCGTCGAGTTCACCCCCGGCGACCTCCCCGCCCTGCGCGCCGCCGGCATCCGCTACCGCCAGGACGAGCCCGCCCTCCCGGTACGCGTCACCGGCACCGTCGTCCGCATGCGCCGCTCCGGCCCCCACGGGCCCGGCACCGTCCGGCTCCGCGTCCTGGCCGGCGTCGACGTCCCCCACATCCGGGCCGCCCTCGACGAGGACGCCTACCGCACCGCGGGCCACGCCCACCTCGCCGGACTGCCCATCCGCCTGTCCGGACGGTTGGAGAGCCGGGGTGGCTTCCGGCGGCTCACCGACGCCACCGAGGTGGAGCCGGTCCAGGTGGACGAGGCGGAGCGGGACCGGCTGATGAAGGCGCTCGACGAGGACTGCTGAGCGGGACCGGCGGAGCCGCAAACCGTTTCGCGAGGGGGCGGGGCGGCTCGGTACCATGCCAGAACCTATTGCGTACGCACTCACCTCCGCGTACGTCCCCCTTCAGGCAGGAGAGACCGGTGTCAGACGTCCGTGTGATCATCCAACGCGATTCCGAGCGGGAAGAGCGCGTGGTGACGACGGGCACTACGGCCGCCGACCTCTTCGCCGGCGAGCGCAGCATCGTCGCGGCCCGCGTGAACGGTGAGCTGAAGGACCTCGCGTACGAGGTCCAGGACGGCGAGACCGTCGAGGGCGTCGAGATCACCTCCGAGGACGGCCTCAACATCCTGCGCCACTCCACCGCGCACGTCATGGCCCAGGCCGTCCAGGAGCTGTTCCCGGAGGCCAAGCTCGGCATCGGCCCGCCGGTCAAGGACGGCTTCTACTACGACTTCGACGTGGACAAGCCGTTCACGCCCGAGGATCTCAAGGCCATCGAGAAGAAGATGCAGGAGATCCAGAAGCGCGGCCAGAAGTTCGCCCGCCGCGTCGTGACCGACGAGGCCGCCCGCGAGGAGCTGGCGAACGAGCCGTACAAGCTGGAGCTCATCGGCCTCAAGGGCTCGGCCTCCAGCGAGGACGGCGCGGACGTCGAGGTGGGCGCCGGCGAGCTGACCATCTACGACAACCTGGACGCCAAGACCGGCGAGCTGTGCTGGAAGGACCTCTGCCGGGGCCCGCACCTGCCGTCGACCCGGGCCATCCCGGCGTTCAAGCTGATGCGGAACGCCGCCGCGTACTGGCGCGGCAGCGAGAAGAACCCGATGCTCCAGCGCATCTACGGCACCGCGTGGCCGTCCAAGGACGAGCTGAAGGCGCACCTGGACTTCCTCGCCGAGGCCGAGAAGCGCGACCACCGCAAGCTCGGCAACGAGCTGGACCTCTTCTCCATCCCGGAGCAGATCGGCTCCGGCCTCGCCGTCTTCCACCCGCGTGGCGGCATCATCCGCCGGGTCATGGAGGACTACTCGCGGCGCCGCCACGAGGAGGAGGGCTACGAGTTCGTCTACACCCCGCACGCCACCAAGGGCCGTCTCTTCGAGACCTCCGGTCACCTGGACTGGTACGCCGAGGGCATGTACCCCCCCATGCAGCTCGACGAGGGCGTGGACTACTACCTGAAGCCCATGAACTGCCCGATGCACAACCTGATCTTCGACGCGCGGGGCCGCTCGTACCGCGAGCTGCCCTTGAGGTTGTTTGAATTCGGGACGGTGTATCGGTACGAGAAGTCGGGCGTCGTGCACGGCCTGACCCGTGCCCGGGGCTTCACCCAGGACGACGCGCACATCTACTGCACCAAGGAGCAGATGGCGGAGGAGCTCGACAAGACGCTCACCTTCGTCCTGAACCTGCTGCGCGACTACGGCCTGACCGACTTCTACCTGGAGCTGTCCACCAAGGACCCGGAGAAGTACGTCGGGTCGGACGAGATCTGGGAGGAGGCGACCGAGACCCTCCGCCAGGTGGCCGAGAAGCAGGGCCTGCCCCTCACCCCCGACCCGGGCGGCGCGGCCTTCTACGGCCCGAAGATCTCCGTCCAGGCGAAGGACGCGATCGGCCGTACCTGGCAGATGTCGACGGTCCAGCTGGACTTCAACCTGCCGGAGCGCTTCAACCTGGAGTACACGGCCGCGGACGGCACCAAGCAGCGTCCGGTCATGATCCACCGCGCGCTGTTCGGCTCCATCGAGCGGTTCTTCGCCGTGCTGCTGGAGCACTACGCGGGCGCCATGCCCCCGTGGCTGGCCCCGGTCCAGGCGGTCGGCATCCCGGTCGGCGACGCCCATGTCCCGTACCTCCAGGAGTTCGCCGCCGAGGCGAAGCGGAATGGCCTGCGGGTCGAGGTGGACGCCTCGTCGGACCGGATGCAGAAGAAGATCCGGAACCACCAGAAGCAGAAGACCCCGTTCATGATCATCGTCGGTGACGACGACATGAGCGCGGGCACGGTCTCCTTCCGCTACCGCGACGGCTCGCAGGAGAACGGCATCCCCAAGGCCGACGCCATCGCCAAGCTGGTCGACGTGGTGGAGCGCCGCGTCCAGGTCTGATCCGAAGCCTCCCGGCATCCAGGGGCGGTCCCGTCAAGGGGCCGCCCCTCGCCGCTTCTCCGGCTGCTCGCAGCACATATGCTGATCCGCATGACGAATGAGCCGGAGCAGCAGATCGGAGTGGGGACGCCGGACGCGTTCCAGCGCCTGTGGACCCCCCACCGGATGGCGTACATCCAGGGCGAGAACAAGCCGACCGGCTCGGGGGCGGACGACGGCTGCCCGTTCTGCACCATCCCGTCGAAGTCCGACGAGGACGGGCTGATCGTCGCGCGCGGCGAGAGCGTCTACGCGGTGCTCAACCTCTACCCGTACAACGGCGGCCACATGATGATCGTCCCGTTCCGGCACGTCGCCGACTACACGGAGCTGGACGAGGCCGAGACCGCGGAACTCGCCGAGTTCACCAAGCGCGGGATGACCGCGCTGCGGGCCGCCTCAGGGGCGCACGGCTTCAACCTGGGCATGAACCAGGGCGATGCCGCCGGTGCCGGGATCGCCGCTCACCTGCACCAGCACATCGTGCCCCGGTGGGGCGGTGACACGAACTTCATGCCGGTCGTCGGCCACACCAAGGTCCTGCCGCAGCTGCTCGCCGACACCCGCCGGATGCTGGCCGACGCCTGGCCGGCCGGCTCCTAGGTCGTGTCCGCAAAGTCCCGCCTGCCTGGAGGCGTCTGGCACGCCCGCTCGCGGCGTTGTCGTCACTCGCCGATGCTCCGCATCGACTCCCTCCTCCGCCTTGCGATCGCACGCACCAGACGCCTCCAGGCCCGCCCTTCGGGCGGACGACGCTACTTTGCGGACACTCCCTAGCGGACCTCAGGCGTCGTACACGTCGGCCTTCTTCGGCGCCGGGTCCGCGGTGAAGCTGCTGCCGGCCATCGCGCTGGTGTCCACGCCGTGCTCCTCCAGCACCTTGACGATCGCGGCGTGGACCGCGCGCATCACGGGCGTGGCGGCCCGTATGGCGTCGTCGGCCATGAAGCGGTGCTTCCAGGGCTGCTCCGCCCAGACGTGCCGCAGGCCGAAGGGCTCCGGCAGGACGATCTTGCCGCCGAGGAAGTCGAGGACCGGCGGGAACCAGGTCAGGGGGGCGCGGACGGCGAGGCGGACGACCTCGTTCGTCTCGATCAGGGGGAGCTTGATCTCCCTGGTCTCCCAGAAGCGGACGGTCTTGGCGACCTCCTTGGTCTTCGCGGCGGGCTTGCCCAGGAAGAGGGAGTGGACCGGGCCGAGCGCGTGTCCGGAGACCTCGATACGGAGGGTGTGCATCAGGGCCGTCACGGTGACCAGCATGGTGAGGACGAGCTGGCCGTCCCAGAGGACGAACTGCACGCCCAGGTAGTGGCGGTTGCCCTTGCCGAACTGGTTCTCGTTGCAGATGCGCTGTATCTCGTGCGGCTTCACCTGGTACATGACGATGTTCTCGCCGTCGGGGCGGGCGACCTCCTTGGCGCCGTCGCCGACGGGGGACACGATCCAGTGGGTGACCGACGGGGTGGGGAAGCCGGTCTTGAGGGAGCCGCGTTCCAGGAGCTTCAGCTGGTCGTGGATGGGGCGGATGACGTCCCAGGTGCGGAAGGCGTGGATCTCCTTGCCGTCACGGGGCTTGAGCTCCTCGGCGAGGTGCCAGCCGCCCCAGCGCGTGCCCATGCCGAGTATGCCGCGGGGGCCGGCGTAGAAGACGACGTTGGAGCGCTGTTCGGCGGTGAGTTTCTCCAGGGACTGGCGCAGTTCCTCGGCGGCGGTCTCGCCGGGGCTGCCGGGCACGGCCTCGGGGATCTTGGCGGCGACGCCGCCGCCGCTGAGGAGGGCGTCCCAGCGGGCGCGGAGGTCCTTGGCGGTGGTCTCGCAGACGCGTTTGGCGAGGAACCAGCCGATGACGGGGGCGACGATCATGGCCCGCACGTAGAGCGGGAGGAACCCGTCCACCGGCAGTTTGACGAGGACGAGCGCCGCGAGGACGCCGACGGCGACGAGGAGGCCGGTCCCGGCGGCTCCGGCCTTCTTGTTGGCCGCTCCCGCCATGGTGCGGCGGAGCTGGAAGACGGCCAGCCAGAGCAGCAGTCCCGGGAGGAACGCGACGCCGAAGACCAGGGTGATGAGGGTGAGGCGGATGTCGCGCTGCTTGCGGATGCGCAGGGCCGACAGGCAGTGCTCGACGACGGGCTGGGGTTCGGTGCCGAAGGACTGGATGAGGGGTTTGCGTCCGCCGCCGAGCATGCGGACGACGACGGCGCGGGCGAACGCCTCGCCGAGGTTCGGTTCGAAGAGCGAGAACTTGCCCTTCTTGACGGTCGATTCGTACCAGTCGTTGTTGGCCTTGAGGATGTCCTCGATCGGGCTGTCGCGGTAGGCCGCCGAGGCCAGGGCGTTCGTGGCCACCGTCTGTCCGGCCGAGCCCTGGAGCGGGATCTGTGCCCCGGGCCGAAACTGTCCATCGTCACTGCCGCCCCCATCGACGCGTGTGCCGCTGTCGCTGTCTGTTTCCCAACTCGGCGTCGGCGCACACCTGCTGAGCTGGGCACTACAGCCTATCGGGGTGGCGGGGCGCGTGTACGGGAACGGCCGGATGCCGCCCGTCGGAGGGGAGTCGGCGGGCGGCATCCGGTGTGGAGGGGGTCAGGTCCGGGCTATTTCTCGGTCTCCTCGCGGATCTTGTCGGCGATCTGGGGCGGCATGGGTTCGTGGCGGGCGTAGGAGCGGTCGAAGCGTCCGGTGCCGTGGGAGATGGAGCGGAGGTCGACGGCGTAGCGGCCGATCTCGATCTCGGGGACGTCGGCGCGGACGAGGGTCTGCCCGGGGCCCGCCTGTTCGGTGCCGACGACGCGGCCGCGGCGGCCGGAGAGGTCGCTCATGACGGGGCCGACGTACTCGTCGGGGACGAGGACCTGCAACTCGGCGACGGGTTCGAGGAGGTTGATGCGGGAGTCGGCGGCGGCTTCGCGCAGGGCGAGGGCGCCGGCGGTCTGGAACGCCGCGTCGGAGGAGTCCACGGAGTGGGCCTTGCCGTCGGTGAGGGTGACGCGGATGTCGACGAGGGGGTAGCCGGCGGCGACGCCCTTCGAGGCCTGGGCGCGTACGCCCTTCTCGACGGACGGGATGAACTGGCGGGGTACGGCTCCGCCGACGACCTTGTCGACGAACTCGACGCCGGATCCTGCGGGGAGGGGTTCGACCTCGATCTCGCAGATGGCGTACTGGCCGTGGCCGCCGGACTGCTTGACGTGCCGGCCGCGCGCCGCGGCCTTCTCGCCGAAGGTCTCGCGCAGGGCGACCTTGTGGGGGACGGCGTCGACCTGGACGCCGTAGCGGTTGCGGAGCCGTTCGAGGGCGACGTCCCGGTGGGCCTCGCCGAGGCACCAGAGGACCACCTGGTGGGTGTCCTGGTTCTGTTCGAGGCGCATGGTGGGGTCCTCGGCGGCGAGCCGGGCCAGACCCTGCGAGAGCTTGTCCTCGTCGGCCTTGCTGTGGGCGCGGATGGCGAGCGGCAGCAGCGGGTCGGGCATGGTCCACGGCTCCATGAGGAGCGGGTCGTCCTTCGAGGACAGGGTGTCGCCGGTCTCGGCGCGGGAGAGCTTGGCGACGCAGGCGAGGTCGCCGGCGATGCACTTGTTCAGCTGGCGCTGCTGTTTGCCGAAGGGCGTGAACAGGGCGCCGATGCGTTCGTCGACGTCGTGGTCCTCGTGGCCGCGGTCGGCCAGGCCGTGCCCGGAGACGTGGACGGTCTCGTCGGGGCGGAGGGTGCCGGAGAAGACGCGGACCAGGGAGATCCGGCCGACGTAGGGGTCGGAGGTGGTCTTGACGACTTCGGCGACGAGGGGCCCGTCGGGGTCGCAGGTGACCGCGGGGCGGGCCTTGCCCTCGGGGGTGGTGACGGTGGGCGCGGGCCGTTCGAGGGGCGTGGGGAAGCCGCGGGTGATCAGCTCCAGCAGCTCGACCGTGCCGAGGCCCTGTTTGCCGCCGGGGGCGGCGGGGGCTGCGGCGAGCACCGGGTGGAAGGTGCCGCGGGCGACGGCCTTCTCCAGGTCGTCGATGAGGGTCTTCAGGTCGATCTCCTCGCCGCCGAGGTAGCGGTCCATGAGGGACTCGTCCTCGCTCTCGGCGATGATGCCCTCGATGAGCCGGTTGCGGGCCTCCTCGATGAGGGCGGCCTGCCCGTCGTCCGGCGGGTTCTCGACGCGCTCGCCGGAGGAGTAGTCGAAGATGCGGCGGGTCAGGAGCCCGACGAGGCCCGTGGCGGGGGCGTGTCCGTCGGCCGCCTCGGCGCCGAGCACGGGCAGGTAGAGGGGGAGCACCGCGTCGGGGTCGTCGCCGCCGAAGATCTCGCCGCAGATACGGGTGAGCTGGTCGAAGTCCGTACGGGCGGTGTCGAGGTGCGTGACGACGATGGCGCGGGGCATGCCGACGGCGGCGCACTCGTCCCACACCATGCGGGTGGCGCCGGCGACGGCGTCGGCCTCCTGGGCGGCCGAGACGACGAAGAGCGCGGCGTCGGCGGCGCGCAGGCCGGCCCGCAGTTCGCCGACGAAGTCGGCGTAGCCGGGGGCGTCGAGCAGGTTGATCTTGCAGCCGCCCCATTCGAGGGGGACGAGGGAGAGCTGTACGGACCGCTGCTGGCGGTGCTCGATCTCGTCGTAGTCGGAGAGCGAGGTGCCGTCCTCGACGCGGCCGGCCCGGTTGATGGCGCCGGCGGTGAGGGCGAGGGCCTCGACGAGGGTGGTCTTGCCGGATCCGCTGTGGCCGACCAGCACCACGTTCCGGATGGATGAGGGCTGGTCGGCCGTTACTGCCCTGCCGGCGGCCCCTGGGGTGTTCGCCTTGTCGCCCATGGTTCTTCCTCCCGATCGCAAGGTGGACGGTGAGGTGGGGGGCGCGGGCGCTGGGGGAGCGGCGTGGGCATGGGCCCCAGCCCTGTGCGGGGCAGCTCCGGCGGTGCCCGCGGTGGTCTTTCGAGCTTTCCACTCCGTTGGGGCTGCGTCCATACGTCGGACATACGCCGACGTCGGAGCGGTGCGACGGGTGCCCGGGGGTGTCGTGGGGCGGTGCGTGGCTACGATGGGCGCGCCGGTGGCCGAAGGGGCCGCTCGGCCCACCGACCCCTCGGGAAGGCCATGCTGAACAAGTACGCGCGTGCGTTCTTCACGCGTGTTCTCACACCGTTCGCCGCGTTCCTCCTGCGTCGCGGGGTGAGCCCCGACGCGGTGACGCTCGTCGGTACGGCCGGGGTGGTGGCGGGTGCGCTGGTCTTCTTCCCGCGCGGGGAGTTCTTCTGGGGCACGATCGTCATCACGCTGTTCGTGTTCTCCGACCTGGTCGACGGCAACATGGCGCGGCAGGCGGGGATCTCCAGCCGGTGGGGCGCGTTCCTGGACTCGACCCTGGACCGGGTGGCGGACGGCGCGATCTTCGGCGGGTTCGCCCTGTGGTACGCGGGCGGCGGCGACGACAATGTCCTGTGTGCCGTGTCGATCTTCTGCCTGGCGAGCGGCCAGGTCGTGTCGTACACGAAGGCGCGGGGTGAGTCGATCGGGCTGCCGGTCGCGGTGAGCGGCCTGGTGGAGCGGGCGGAGCGGCTGGTGATCTCGCTGGTCGCGGCCGGTCTGGCCGGGCTGCACGGGTTCGGTGTGCCGGGCATCCAGGTGCTGCTGCCGATCGCGCTGTGGGTGGTGGCCGTGGGCAGCGCGGTGACGCTGGGGCAGCGGGTGGTGACGGTGCGCCGTGAGGCGGCGGAGGCCGACGCGGCGACCGGTGGGGGTTCTCCGAGGGGGAGTGAGGCCACGTCATGAGCGGGGCGAAGGACCGGTTGACGGACGCGCTGTACGGGCTGGGCTGGGGGACGGTGAAGAAGCTCCCCGAGCCGGTCGCGGCCGGTCTCGGCCGCCGTATCGCGGACACGGCGTGGAAGCGGCGCGGCAAGGGCGTCCTGCGGCTTGAGGCGAACTTGGCGCGGGTCGTGCCGGACGCCTCGCCGGCGCGCCTGGCGGAGCTGTCGCGGGCGGGGATGCGCTCGTACATGCGGTACTGGATGGAGTCGTTCCGGCTGCCGACGTGGAGCCAGGAGCGGGTGCGGCACGCCTTCGACATCAAGGACGTGCACTACCTGACGGACGGGCTCGCGGCCGGGAACGGCGTGATCCTGGCGCTGCCGCACCTGGCGAACTGGGACCTGGCGGGCGTGTGGGTGACCCGCGCGCTCGGGGTGCCGTTCACGACGGTCGCCGAGCGGCTGAAGCCGGAGACGCTGTACGACCGGTTCGTGGCGTACCGCGAGTCGCTGGGCATGGAGGTGCTGCCGCACACCGGTGGGGCGGCCTTCGCGACGCTGGCGCGGCGGCTGCGGTCGGGTGGGCTCGTGTGCCTGGTCGCGGACCGGGACCTGTCCGCGTCGGGTGTCGAGGTGGAGTTCTTCGGCGAGACGGCGCGGATGCCGGCGGGTCCCGCGCTGCTGGCCCAGCAGACCGGGGCGCTGCTGCTGCCGGTGACGCTCTGGTACGACGACTCGCCGGTGATGAAGGGGCGGGTGCACCCGCCCGTCGACGTACCGGAGTCAGGTACGCGGGCCGAGAAGACGTCTGTCATGACGCAGGCGCTGGCCGAGGCCTTCGCCGGCGGTATCGCCGACCACCCGGAGGACTGGCACATGCTGCAGCGGCTGTGGCTCGCGGATCTCGACGAGCGGCGGGAGGAGGCGCGCCCGTGAGGATCGGCATCGTCTGCCCGTACTCCTGGGACGTGCCGGGCGGCGTCCAGTTCCACATCCGGGACCTGGCCGAGCACCTGATCCGGCTGGGTCACGAGGTGTCGGTGCTGGCGCCCGCGGACGACGAGACGCCGCTGCCGCCGTACGTCGTGTCGGCGGGGCGGGCCGTGCCCGTGCCGTACAACGGCTCGGTGGCCCGGCTGAACTTCGGGTTCCTGAGCGCGGCCCGGGTGCGCCGCTGGCTCCACGACGGCACGTTCGACGTGATCCACATCCACGAGCCGGCGTCGCCGTCGCTGGGCCTGCTGGCCTGCTGGGCGGCGCAGGGCCCGATCGTGGCCACGTTCCACACCTCGAACCCCCGGTCGCGGGCCATGATCGCGGCGTACCCGATCCTCCAGCCCGCCCTGGAGAAGATCAGCGCCCGGATCGCGGTGAGCGAGTACGCGCGCCGCACGCTCGTCGAGCACCTGGGCGGGGACGCGGTGGTCATCCCCAACGGCGTCGACGTCGACTTCTTCGCGCGCGCCGAGCCGAAGGCCGCGTGGCAGGGCGAGACCCTCGGGTTCATCGGCCGGATCGACGAGCCCCGCAAGGGCCTGCCGGTGCTGATGAGGGCCCTGCCGAAGATCTTCGCGGCCCGCCCGCAGGCGCGGCTGCTGGTGGCGGGGCGGGGCGACGAGGAGGAGGCCGTCGCGTCGCTGCCGCGGGAGCTGCGGCAGCGGGTGGAGTTCCTCGGCATGGTCAGCGACGAGGACAAGGCGCGGCTGCTGCGCAGCGTCGACGTGTACGTGGCGCCCAACACCGGCGGGGAGAGCTTCGGCATCATCCTGGTGGAGGCGATGTCGGCGGGTGCTCCGGTCCTGGCGAGCGACCTGGACGCGTTCGCGCAGGTCCTGGACCGGGGAGCGGCCGGCGAGCTGTTCGCCAACGAGGACGCGGACGCCCTGGCGGACGCGGCGATCCGGCTGCTGGGCGACGAGGCCCGCCGCACGGAACTGCGGGAGCGGGGCAGCGCCCACGTACGCCGCTTCGATTGGTCGACGGTCGGCGCGGACATCCTCGCGGTGTACGAGACGGTGACGGACGGCGCGGCATCGGTGGCCGCGGACGACCGCGTCACGGGCCTGCGCGCCCGGTGGGGGCTGGCGCGGGACTGAGCCGGAGACCCGGCTGTTCCCGCGGGGGCGGCCGATGAGGGAGGGGCGTGTGGGGCGGGATGTCCGGGTACGGCGGTTGGACCTGGGCCACTTCGTGCGGCCCGCCGAGGAGACCGGTACGGGGCAGCCGCGGGTCGAGCCCGTGCTGGCCTACCTCGTACGGCACGAGGCGGGGCTGCTGCTCTTCGACACCGGCATCGGCGGCGGCGACCCCGCGACGGAGGCGCACTACCGGCCGCGCCGCAAGGACCTGCGCGGCGCGCTCGCGGCCGCCGGAGCCGCACCGGACGACGTCGACCTCGTCGTGAACTGCCACCTCCACTTCGACCACTGCGGCGGCAACCGCCTGCTGCCGGGCCGGCCCGTGGTCGTCCAGCGCCGTGAGCTGGCCGCCGCGCGGGCCGGCGGCCACACCATCGACGGCCTGGTCGACTTCCCCGGCGCACGCCACGAGGAGCTGGACGGCGAGGCCGAGCTGTGGCCCGGCGTGCACGTCGTACCGACACCCGGGCACACCGACGGCCACCAGTCGCTGGTCGTGCGCACCGACCGGGGCGTCACCGTCCTCGCGGGCCAGGCACGTGACACGGCGTCCGACTTCGCGTCGGACGAGATGGCCCGGCGGGCGGCGCTCGACGAACCGGGCGGCTCCTGGCCCCCGTACCCGGGCTGGCTCGACCGGCTGGCCGCCTTCGGGCCGGGGCGCGTGCTGTTCGCCCATGACCGCTCGGTGTGGGAAGGGACGCTGCCGGGGCCCGGGTAGCCTGTGCGCCCGTGACCGTAACGCTGATCTGGATCGCCGTCGCCCTCTTCGCCATCGGCCTGTACCTGAGCTGGACCGCGGGGCGCCTCGACCGGCTGCACGCCCGGATCGACGCCGCCCGCGCCGCGCTCGACGCGCAGTTGCTGCGCCGGGCGTCGGTCGCCCAGGAGCTGGCCACTTCCGGGATCCTCGACCCGGCGGCGTCGATCGTCCTCTACCAGGCCGCGCACGCCGCCCGGCAGGCCGAGGAGGAGCAGCGGGAGGTCGCCGAGAGCGAACTGAGCCAGGCGCTGCGCGCGGTGTTCGGCGAGCCGGAGCAGATGGAGGCCGTACGGGAGGCGCCCGGCGGCGAGGAGGCGGCCGGCGAACTGGCCGCGGCGGTGCGCAGGGTGCCGATGGCGCGGCGCTTCCACAACGACGCGGTGCGGGCGGCGCGGGCGCTGCGCCGCCACCGCAAGGTGCGCTGGTTCCGGCTGGCGGGGCACGCCCCGTTCCCGATGGCCTTCGAGATGGACGACGAGCCCCCGACGGCCCTGGCGGACCGGGCGGCGTAGGGGCCGACCGGCGGAGCCGACCCCCACGGCACCGAGCCGGCGACCCGCGCGGCACCGAGCCGGCGACCCGCGCGGCACCGAGCCGGCGACCCGCGCGGCACCGAGCCGGCGACCCGCGCGGCACCCGGCCGGCGGCGGGGCGGCTAGGCACCCGGTCAGCGGCGGGGCGGCTTGGCAGCGGTCGGCGGCGGGGCCGCATGGCACCGACCGGCGGCCGGGCGGCTCGGCACCCGGTCGGCGGCGGGTCGGCATGGCACTGGTCGGCGGCGGGGCTGCGCGGCACCGGTCGGCGGCCAGTCCGCTCGGCATCGACCGGCGGCGGGCCCACAGCGGCACCCGGCTGGGCCGCCCCAGGCCACAGGCCGGGCCGCCCCAGGCCACAGGTGGCCTTGGAACCGGATCTTCCAAGGGCCGGTGAGGCGGATGCGGACCGCTCGGAGGCGCCGGATCGGCTGATCCGGGCCGAAAACGAGCCACCTCCTCACCATTGGCCCTTGCTGTGGCCTGCGCGGTCCAGGTTTCCTCCTTGTGTTGTCCCCGGGCCTCGTGCCCGCCCCGTTTCTGAGTGAGGTCCTCCGTGTCCACCACGCCCACCACCACCCCCCAGTCCCCCGAGACCGGCACCGCCCGCGTGAAGCGCGGCATGGCCGAGCAGCTCAAGGGCGGCGTGATCATGGACGTCGTCACGCCGGAGCAGGCCAAGATCGCCGAGGACGCCGGCGCCGTCGCCGTCATGGCCCTCGAGCGCGTCCCCGCCGACATCCGCAAGGACGGCGGCGTCGCCCGCATGTCCGACCCGGACATGATCGAAGGCATCATCGACGCCGTCTCGATCCCGGTCATGGCCAAGTCCCGCATCGGCCACTTCGTCGAGGCCCAGGTCCTGCAGTCCCTCGGCGTCGACTACATCGACGAGTCCGAGGTCCTGACCCCCGCCGACGAGGTCAACCACTCCGACAAGTGGGCGTTCACCACCCCCTTCGTCTGCGGCGCCACCAACCTGGGCGAGGCCCTGCGCCGTATCGCCGAGGGCGCGGCCATGATCCGCTCCAAGGGCGAGGCCGGCACCGGCAACGTCGTCGAGGCCGTCCGCCACCTGCGCCAGATCAAGAACGAGATCGCCAAGCTGCGCGGCTTCGACAACAACGAGCTGTACGCCGCCGCCAAGGAGCTGCGCGCCCCGTACGAGCTGGTCAAGGAGGTCGCCGAGCTGGGCAAGCTGCCGGTCGTGCTGTTCTCCGCCGGTGGCGTGGCCACCCCGGCCGACGCCGCTCTGATGCGCCAGCTGGGCGCCGAGGGCGTCTTCGTCGGCTCCGGCATCTTCAAGTCCGGCGACCCGGCCAAGCGCGCCGCCGCCATCGTGAAGGCCACCACCTTCTACGACGACCCGAAGATCATCGCCGACGCGTCCCGCAACCTGGGCGAGGCCATGGTGGGCATCAACTGCGACACCCTCCCCGAGGCCGAGCGCTACGCGAACCGGGGCTGGTAACAGCCATGAGCAGCACCCCCGTGATCGGCGTCCTGGCCCTCCAGGGCGACGTACGGGAGCACCTGATCGCCCTGGCCGCGGCGGACGCCGTGGCCAGGCCGGTCCGGCGCCCCGAAGAGCTCGCCGAGGTCGACGGCCTCGTCATCCCCGGCGGCGAGTCCACCACCATGTCCAAGCTGGCCACGGTCTTCGGCATGCTGGAGCCGCTGCGTGAGCGGATCGCCGCGGGCATGCCCGTCTACGGCACCTGCGCCGGCCTGATCATGCTCGCCGACAAGATCCTCGACCCGCGCTCGGGCCAGGAGACGCTCGGCGGCATCGACATGATCGTGCGCCGCAACGCCTTCGGCCGGCAGAACGAGTCGTTCGAGGCGTCCGTCGAGGTCGCCGGCATCGACGGCCCCGTGGAGGGCGTCTTCATCCGCGCCCCGTGGGTCGAGTCGGTCGGCGCGACCGCCGAGGTCGTCGCCGAGTACGACGGTCACATCGTCGCCGTCCGCCAGGGCAACGCCCTCGCGACGTCGTTCCACCCCGAGCTGACCGGTGACCACCGGGTGCACGCCCTGTTCGTCGACATGGTGCGCGCCGCGCTCTGACGAGATCCCGGTAGGATCTCTGGGGTTCGTTCTGATTTTGGTTACGCGAAGGAGACAGGCAGATGTCCGGCCACTCTAAATGGGCTACGACGAAGCACAAGAAGGCCGTGATCGATGCCAAGCGCGGCAAGCTCTTCGCGAAGCTGATCAAGAACATCGAGGTCGCGGCCCGTACGGGCGGCGCCGACCCCGACGGCAACCCGACGCTGTTCGACGCCATCCAGAAGGCGAAGAAGAGCTCCGTGCCGAACAAGAACATCGACTCCGCGGTCAAGCGCGGCGCCGGCCTGGAGGCCGGTGGCGCCGACTACGAGACGATCATGTACGAGGGTTACGGCCCGAACGGTGTCGCGGTGCTCATCGAGTGCCTCACCGACAACCGCAACCGCGCCGCCTCGGACGTCCGTGTCGCCATGACCCGCAACGGCGGCTCGATGGCCGACCCGGGCTCGGTGTCGTACCTCTTCAACCGCAAGGGCGTCGTCGTCCTCCCCAAGGGCGAGCTGACCGAGGACGACGTGCTCGGCGCCGTCCTGGACGCCGGTGCCGAGGAGGTCAACGACCTCGGCGAGAACTTCGAGGTGATCAGCGAGGCCACCGACCTCGTCGCGGTCCGCACCGCCCTCCAGGAGGCCGGCATGGACTACGAGTCGGCCGAGGCCAGCTTCGTCCCGACCATGCAGGTCGAGCTGGACGAGGAGGGCGCGAAGAAGATCTTCAAGCTGATCGACGCGCTCGAGGACAGCGACGACGTGCAGAACGTCTTCGCCAACTTCGACGTCTCCGACGACGTGATGGCCAAGGTCGACGCCTGACCCACCCGCATCAGCGCGACGGGCCGACGGGAACACACCCCGTCGGCCCGTCGCGTTGTCAGTGGCACCGGCTAGCCTGCACAAACAGCTGAACAGCCGAGCGAAGGAGGGGTGCGTGCGCGTTCTCGGGGTGGACCCAGGCCTGACGCGGTGCGGTGTCGGCGTCGTCGAAGGGGTCGCCGGACGCCCGCTGACCATGCTCGGCGTCGGCGTCGTCCGCACCCCCGCGGACGCCGACACGGGCCACCGCCTCGTCGCCGTCGAGCGGGGCATCGAGGAGTGGCTGGACACGCACCGGCCCGAAGTCGTCGCCGTCGAGCGCGTGTTCAGCCAGCACAACGTCCGTACGGTGATGGGCACGGCGCAGGCCAGCGCCGTCGCGATGCTGTGCGCGTCGCGCCGCGGCATCCCCGTCGTCCTGCACACGCCGAGCGAGGTCAAGGCCGCCGTCACCGGCAGCGGCCGCGCCGACAAGGCGCAGGTCGGCGCCATGGTCACCCGGCTGCTGCGGCTCGACGCCCCGCCGAAGCCGGCCGACGCCGCCGACGCCCTCGCCCTCGCCATCTGCCACATCTGGCGCGCGCCCGCGCAGAACCGGCTCCAGCAGGCCGTCGCCGCCCACCGCGCCCACCACGCCCGAGCCATGAAAGGCCGTACCGCATGATCGCCTTCGTGAGCGGACCCGTCGCCGCCCTCGCCCCGACCACCGCGGTGATCGAGGTCGGCGGCGTCGGCATGGCCGTCCAGTGCACGCCGAACACGCTGTCGACCCTGAGGATGGGTCAGGAGGCCCGTCTCGCCACGTCGTTGGTCGTACGGGAGGACTCGCTCACCCTGTACGGCTTCGCCGACGACGACGAGCGGCAGGTCTTCGAACTGCTCCAGACCGCCAGCGGCGTCGGCCCGCGCCTCGCCCAGGCCATGCTCGCCGTGCACACCCCGGACGCGCTGCGCGTCGCGGTCGCCACCGGCGACGAGAAGGCCCTCACGGCCGTGCCCGGCATCGGCAAGAAGGGCGCCCAGAAGCTGCTGTTGGAGCTGAAGGACCGGCTCGGCGAACCGACCGGCGCGCACACCGCCGCACCGGCCGCCGCCGCGGGCCCCGCGGCGTGGCGCGACCAGCTGCACACCGCGCTCATCGGCCTGGGCTACGCCACCCGCGAGGCCGACGACGCGGTGGCCGCCGTCGCCCCGCAGGCCGAGGCCGCGGCCGGCGCACCGCACATCGGGCAGCTCCTCAAGGCCGCCCTCCAGACCCTCAACCGCACCCGCTGACCGACGAGGCATCCACTGTGAACTGGGACGACACCCCACCCACCGGCGACGAGGCCGCCTCCGAGCGGCTGGTCGGCGCCTCCGCCGACGGCGAGGACCAGGCCGTCGAGGCGGCCCTGCGCCCCAAGTCGCTGGACGAGTTCGTCGGCCAGGAGCGCGTCCGCGAGCAGCTGGACCTCGTCCTCAAAGCCGCCCGCGCCCGGGGCGCCACCGCCGACCACGTCCTGCTGTCCGGCGCACCCGGCCTCGGCAAGACCACCCTCTCCATGATCATCGCGGCGGAGATGGGCGCCCCGATCCGCATCACCTCCGGCCCCGCCATCCAGCACGCCGGCGACCTCGCCGCGATCCTCTCCTCCCTCCAGGAGGGCGAGGTCCTCTTCCTCGACGAGATCCACCGGATGTCCCGGCCCGCCGAGGAGATGCTCTACATGGCGATGGAGGACTTCCGCGTCGACGTCATCGTCGGCAAGGGCCCCGGCGCCACGGCCATCCCCCTCGAACTGCCGCCGTTCACCCTGGTCGGCGCCACCACCCGGGCCGGACTCCTGCCCCCGCCGCTGCGCGACCGGTTCGGCTTCACCGCCCACATGGAGTTCTACGCCCCGGCCGAGCTGGAGCGCGTCGTCCACCGCTCGGCCCGGCTCCTCGACGTCGACATCGACGCCGACGGCGCCGCCGAGATCGCCGGCCGCTCCCGCGGCACGCCCCGCATCGCCAACCGGCTGCTGCGCCGCGTCCGGGACTACGCGCAGGTCAGGGCCGACGGAGTGATCACCCGCGAGATCGCCGCGACGGCGCTCGGGGTGTACGAGGTCGACGGCCGCGGCCTGGACCGACTGGACCGCGCCGTGCTGGAGGCCCTGCTCAAGCTGTTCGGCGGCGGACCCGTCGGCCTGTCCACGCTGGCCGTGGCCGTGGGGGAGGAGCGCGAGACGGTCGAGGAGGTCGCCGAGCCCTTCCTCGTACGGGAGGGACTGCTGGCCCGCACCCCGCGCGGCCGGGTCGCGACGCCCGCCGCGTGGGCGCACCTGGGACTCGTACCGCCGCAGGCCGGGGCCACGGGCGGGGGGCAGGGGCAGCTCTTCGGGGCGTGACGGCATCGTGACGGCGCGGGGACTCGCGACGGCGGGAACCGGGGTGGGATGCTGGGCGTTGTTCCATCGATGCGGACTCGCCTAGACTCCGCCGATGCCGCCCTTTCAGGTCGGCGTGCCCACCCCCGTAGATCAGGCCGCTCACCAGCGCGGTCGTGCGAAGGAATTCCGTCCCGTGGATAACATCGGCGTGCTTCTCCCCTTCATCGTGCTCATCGGGGCCATGTTCCTGATGACCCGCTCTGCGAAGAAAAAGCAGCAGCAGGCCATGGAAATGCGCAACCAGATGCAGCCCGGCACCGGCGTGCGGACGATCGGGGGGATGTACGCCACCGTCAAGGAAGTCGGCGACGACACCGTCCTTCTGGAGGTCGCGCCCGGCGTCCACGCCGTCTACGCGAAGAACGCGGTCGGCGCCGTCCTCGACGACGAGGAGTACAACCGGATCGTCCACGGCGACACCGGCTCGGACACCGACGGGGACCCGGAGTCCGACCTGCCGGCCGTTCCGGACGACGCCTCCTCGCTGACCGAGCCCGCCGCCGACGCGGACGCCAAGCCGGACCTCACCAAGAAGGCCGACGCCGACGACGCGCCCAAGGACGGCAAGGCCGACGGCGAGACCGACGCGAAGTAGTCACGTTCGGGGACCACTGGACGCCCACCGGTGTCCAGCGGTCCCCGGATCGCGTCCACACATCTGCGGGGGAAGGTCCCCACACACACTTCGTGGCCGCCCCGCGCACACCCGGCGCGGGGCGGTTGGACAGGGAGAATCGACAAGGTGGCAGCACCGAAGAAGCGCAGAGGGCCGTCGGGGGGCCAGGGGAGGCCGGGCCGCGCCCTGGCGCTGATCCTGATCGCGATGGTCGCGCTGACCGGCGGGATGTTCTGGTCGGGTCACACCACGCCGCGCCTGGGCATCGACCTCGCGGGCGGTACGACGATCACGCTCAAGGCCGAGGCGGAGCCCGGCCAGGAGAACGCGGTCAACGAGACCAACATGAACACGGCGGTCGGCATCATCGAGCGCCGCGTCAACGGTCTCGGTGTGCAGGAGGCCGAGGTACAGACCCAGGGCCGCGAGAACATCGTCGTCAACATCCCCAAGGGGACGGACCAGGAGCAGGCCCGCCAGCAGGTCGGCACCACCGCCCAGCTGTACTTCCGGCCGGTCCTCAGCGTCGTGGGCAGCGACCCCGTGCCGACGCCGTCCGCCAGCACCACGCCCAGCCCGGGCTCCTCCGCCAAGCCCTCCGGCAAGCCGTCCGCGTCCGCCCCGGACAAGGCCGACAAGGGCAAGGACGACAAGGCCACCTCCTCCGCGACGCCGTCCGCGAGCGCCACCACGCAGGGTCGCCCCGTGACCGACGCGCTGAAGAAGGCGCCCAGCCCGAGCGCGACCGCCTCCGGCAGCCCGTCCGCCAAGCCCAGCGGCTCCGCGACCCCGGGCGCGACGCCCTCGGCCACCCCCGGCGGCACCACCCCCGACGCGAAGGTCCAGCAGCAGTTCGCGACGCTCAACTGCAACGACAAGCAGCAGCGCGCCAACGCCGGCAAGGGCGTCAAGCCCACCGAGACCACCGTGGCCTGCGGCCAGAACAGCCTCGGCCAGTGGGAGAAGTACCTGCTCGGCCCCGCCGAGGTGGACGGCAAGGACGTCGACGACGCCCAGGGCGTGCTGGACCAGCAGCGCGGCATGTGGATCGTCCAGATGGAGTTCACCAGCGGCGGCACCAAGAAGTTCCAGGCGATCACGAGCAAGCTGTCCCAGCAGGCTCCGCCGATGAACCAGTTCGCCATCGTCCTCGACGGCGAGGTCGTCTCCGCCCCGCAGGTCAACCAGACCCTCGGCGCCAGCGCCGAGATCTCCGGCAACTTCAACCAGAAGTCCGCGCAGGAGCTGGGCAACATCCTCTCCTACGGTGCGCTGCCGCTGTCCTTCAAGGAGCAGTCCGTCACCACCGTCACCGCCGCCCTCGGCGGCGAGCAGCTGCGCGCCGGCCTGATCGCCGGTGCCATCGGCCTCGCCCTGGTCATCATCTACCTGGTGGTCTACTACCGCGGCCTGTCGCTGATCGCGATCCTGTCGCTGGCCGCCTCGGCGGTCCTCACGTACACGATCATGTCGCTGCTCGGTCCGGCCATCGGCTTCGCGCTGAACCTGCCGGCCGTCTGCGGCGCGATCGTCGCCATCGGTATCACCGCGGACTCGTTCATCGTGTACTTCGAGCGCATCCGCGACGAGATCCGCGAGGGCCGCACGCTGCGCCCGGCCGTCGAGCGCGCCTGGCCGCGCGCCCGCCGCACCATCCTGGTCTCCGACTTCGTGTCGTTCCTCGCCGCCGCGGTGCTCTTCATCGTCACCGTCGGCAAGGTCCAGGGCTTCGCGTTCACGCTCGGCCTGACCACGCTGCTCGACGTCGTCGTGGTGTTCCTCTTCACCAAGCCGCTGATGACGCTCCTGGCGCGCGGCAAGTTCTTCGGCGGCCAGCACCCGTGGTCCGGCCTGGACCCGAAGCGGCTCGGCGCCCAGCCTCCGCTGCGCCGCACCCGCCGCCCCGCCGTCTCGACCGAACCGAAGGAGGCGTGAGATGTCGCGACTCGGAAATCTCGGCGCCCGTCTCTACCGCGGTGAGGTCGGCTACGACTTCGTCGCCAAGCGGAAGCTCTGGTACGGGATCTCGATCCTGATCACCATCACCGCCATCGTCGGCCTGGCCGTGCGCGGCCTGAACATGGGCATCGAGTTCAAGGGCGGCGCCGTCTTCACGACGCCCAGCACCTCCGTCTCCGCCGCCAAGGCCGAGGAGATCGCGGAGGACGCCGCGGGCCACGACGCGATCGTCCAGAAGCTCGGCACCGGCGGTCTGCGCATCCAGGTCAGCAGCCTGGACACCCAGCAGGCCGACCGGATCGGCAACGAGATCGCCGAGAGCCTGGACATCCCGGCCCGGCAGATCACCAACGAGCTGGTCGGCCCCAGCTGGGGCGAGCAGATCGCCAACAAGGCCTGGACCGGCCTCGGCGTCTTCATGATCCTCGTGGTGATCTACCTGGCGATCGCCTTCGAGTGGCGCATGGCGCTCGCCGCGCTCATCGCCCTCGTCCACGACCTCACCATCACCGTCGGCATCTACTCGCTCGTCGGCTTCGAGGTCACCCCGGGCACCGTGATCGGTCTGCTCACCATCCTCGGTTACTCCCTCTACGACACCGTCGTCGTCTTCGACGGCCTGAAGGAGAGCTCGAAGGACATCACCAAGCAGACCCGCTACACCTACAGCGAGATCGCCAACCGCAGCCTCAACGGCACCCTGGTGCGGTCCATCAACACCACCGTCGTGGCGCTGCTGCCGGTGGCCGGCCTGCTCTTCATCGGCGGCGGCTTCCTCGGCGCAGGCATGCTCAACGACATCTCGCTGTCGCTGTTCGTCGGCCTCGCCGCCGGTGCCTACTCGTCGATCTTCATCGCCACGCCGCTCGTCGCCGACCTCAAGGAGCGCGAGCCGCAGATGAAGGCCCTCAAGAAGCGCGTCCTCGCCAAGCGGGCCGCCGCCGAGGCCAAGGGCCTCTCGGCGGACGACGCCGACGGCGCGGACGAGGCGGCCCTGCCCGGGGCCACCGCGACCGCCGGAGCCGTCGTCGGCGGCCAGCGCGGCCGCCGCGGCCGCTCCACCGGGAGCAACCGATGACCGTCGACACCCGGGAGCTGCTGCTCAGCCGGATCCGCGACGTCCCCGACCACCCCAAGCCGGGCGTCATGTTCAAGGACATCACGCCGCTGCTCGCCGACCCGGTGGCGTTCGCCGCGCTCACCGGCGCCTTCGCCGAGCTGTGCGTACGGCACGGGGCGACGAAGATCGTCGGCCTGGAGGCGCGCGGGTTCATCCTCGCCGCCCCGGTCGCCGTCTCGGCACAGGTCGGATTCGTGCCCGTCCGCAAGGCGGGCAAGCTCCCCGGCGCCACGCTCCGCCAGGCGTACGAGCTGGAGTACGGCACGGCCGAGATCGAGATCCACGCCGAGGACCTGACGCCGGGCGACCGCGTCCTGGTCATCGACGACGTCCTCGCCACCGGCGGCACCGCCGAGGCCTCGCTGGAGCTGATCCGGCGGGCCGGGGCCGACGTCGCGGGCGTCGCCGTGCTCATGGAGCTGGCCTTCCTCGACGGCCGCGCCCGCCTCGAGCAGGCCCTGCGCGGCGCCCCGCTGGAGGCGCTGATCACGGTCTGACCGCCAGGTCGCACCACGTACGGGACGGGCATCCGGGAACACCGGATGCCCGTCCCCCGTTGTTCCCACTCCCGCCCGGGCGAGAGGGACGCCCGGGGTCGATACCATGGGATTTCCGGGCCTCACCGGGGGACCCGGACCCGCACGAGGAGCGCTCTTGCCAGACGAGGCCCAGCCACTCTCCGCCGCGAACCCCGATCAGCGGGCCGACAAGGCCGCGGCGGCCCCCACCACGCCGCCGGACACCGGCGCGGCCCCCGAGCCGGCCCCCGCGGTGCCGCCCCGCGCCGCCCACCCGGCCCCCGTCTCGGCGCCCAAGCCCGCGCCGCCCGCCCCGGCCCGCGCCGGCGGCTCGTCCAACCGCGTGCGCGCCCGCCTCGCGCGCCTCGGCGTGCAGCGCTCATCGCCGTACAACCCGGTCCTGGAGCCCCTGCTCCGCATCGTCCGCAGCAACGACCCGAAGATCGAGACGGCGACCCTCCGCCAGATCGAGCACGCGTACCAGGTCGCCGAGCGCTGGCACCGCGGCCAGAAGCGCAAGAGCGGCGACCCGTACATCACGCACCCGCTCGCCGTCACCACCATCCTCGCCGAGCTGGGCATGGACCCGGCCACGCTCATGGCGGGCCTCCTCCACGACACCGTCGAGGACACCGAGTACGGACTGGAGGACCTGCGCAGGGAGTTCGGCGACCAGGTCGCCCTCCTCGTCGACGGCGTCACCAAGCTCGACAAGGTCAAATTCGGCGAGGCCGCCCAGGCCGAGACCGTCCGCAAGATGGTCGTCGCCATGGCCAAGGACCCCCGCGTCCTCGTCATCAAGCTCGCGGACCGCCTGCACAACATGCGCACCATGCGCTACCTCAAGCGGGAGAAGCAGGAGAAGAAGGCCCGCGAGACGCTGGAGATCTACGCGCCGCTCGCCCACCGCCTGGGCATGAACACCATCAAGTGGGAGCTGGAGGACCTGGCCTTCGCCATCCTCTACCCCAAGATGTACGACGAGATCGTCCGGCTCGTCGCCGAGCGGGCGCCCAAGCGCGACGAGTACCTGGCCATAGTGACCGACGAGGTCCAGTCCGACCTGCGGGCCGCCCGGATCAAGGCCACCGTCACCGGCCGCCCCAAGCACTACTACAGCGTCTACCAGAAGATGATCGTCCGCGGCCGTGACTTCGCGGAGATCTACGACCTGGTGGGCATCCGCGTCCTCGTCGACACGGTCCGCGACTGCTACGCCGCCCTCGGCACCGTCCACGCGCGATGGAACCCGGTCCCCGGCCGGTTCAAGGACTACATCGCGATGCCGAAGTTCAACATGTACCAGTCGCTCCACACGACGGTCATCGGCCCGGGCGGCAAGCCCGTCGAACTCCAGATCCGCACGTTCGACATGCACCGCCGCGCCGAGTACGGCATCGCCGCGCACTGGAAGTACAAGCAGGACGCCGTCGCCGGCGCCTCCAAGGTGCGCACGGACACGCCCAGGGCCGGCGGCAAGGACAAGGACGCCATCAACGACATGGCGTGGCTGCGGCAGCTGCTGGACTGGCAGAAGGAGACGGAGGACCCCAGCGAGTTCCTGGAGTCCCTGCGCTTCGACCTGTCCCGCAACGAGGTCTTCGTCTTCACCCCCAAGGGCGATGTCATAGCGCTCCCCGCCGGGGCCACCCCCGTCGACTTCGCCTACGCCGTCCACACCGAGGTCGGCCACCGCACCATAGGGGCCCGGGTCAACGGCCGCCTCGTCCCGCTCGAGTCGACCCTCGACAACGGCGACCTGGTCGAGGTGTTCACCTCCAAGGCCGCCGGCGCCGGCCCGTCCCGCGACTGGCTCGGCTTCGTCAAGTCGCCGCGCGCCCGCAACAAGATCCGCGCCTGGTTCTCCAAGGAGCGCCGCGACGAGGCGATCGAGCAGGGCAAGGACGCCATCGCCCGCGCGATGCGCAAGCAGAACCTGCCGATCCAGCGCATCCTCACCGGCGACTCCCTGGTCACCCTCGCGCACGAGATGCGCTACCCCGACATCTCGTCGCTGTACGCGGCGATCGGCGAGGGACATGTCGCCGCCCAGGGCGTCGTGCAGAAGCTCGTGCAGGCCCTCGGCGGCGAGGAGGCCGCGACCGAGGACATCGCCGAGTCGGCGCCGCCCGCCCGCGGCCGCGGCAAGCGCCGTACCAAGGCCGACCCGGGCGTCGTCGTCAAGGGCGTCGAGGACGTGTGGGTCAAGCTGGCCCGCTGCTGCACGCCCGTGCCCGGCGACCCGATCATCGGGTTCGTCACGCGCGGCAGCGGCGTATCGGTTCAC
>NZ_BAABIT010000005.1 GCF_039542925.1 Streptomyces coeruleoprunus
C
Source organism: Streptomyces coeruleoprunus (assembly GCF_039542925.1). Taxonomy (GTDB): domain Bacteria; phylum Actinomycetota; class Actinomycetes; order Streptomycetales; family Streptomycetaceae; genus Streptomyces; species Streptomyces coeruleoprunus. The sequence continues at coordinate 2 of NZ_BAABIT010000005.1, forward strand.
CTTGGGCCGGTGACGCGAACGGGTACGACCCCGATGCCGTCCGCATCAACCTGGACACGCTTCCCGAGGCGCTGGGGCAGCTCGACTTCCGCATCGGTGCACAGGCGATGGACAACGGCGGGCACTACGGGCCCCCGCAGTTCACCCCTTGGGCGTCCCAGGGCGGCGGCGCCTCCGGTCTGGCCACCGATGACAACGGACGCGACCCGGACAAGTACCGCCTTTTCCTTGAGACACGCAGCTGGCCCTCCAGCGTGACCCTCACCGACTTCCGCCTCTCGGTGACGGCGGTGGATCACGGAGTGCCCGGAGTCGCCGCCGTCACCCCGTGGGCCTCCCAGGGCGGCGGCAGGACCACATGGGCGGTGGACAGCAACAGTTACGACTTCGACGGGATCGTCATCGGCCTCGAGGTCCAGTAGCCCGACACAGAGCTTGAAGCCGTGGCCGGCGGCCGCGCCGGACGTGGAGTTCGGCCCGGCCACCGGCCATCGAACCGAGTCACACGCGCGTCCTACGGCCCCTCCAGCACCACCAGCCGGAGCCCATCGAACTACTGGGCGACAGATCTCCTCGGCATTCCCGGCCGATACAGCCCGCGAGCGACGCCCGAACTCATCGACGCACGACTCCTGCAACCACGGACCCAACCACGGGCGGGCGAGCGGCGCGGCCGTCTTGGCGTCGCGGTTGTCCGAGTCCGTCTTGACCATCATGGCCAGGCGGCGGGGGCGGGCGGCCCCGTACGCGGGGCCGGCGAGCGCGTGACCGGTGCGGGCCCACCGTCGCAGCGTCCGGAAGCCGGAAGGTGCGTCGGGCACGTCGTGCCACTGGCAGGCGGCTGGGGAGGTTAGCGTCGGCGGCATGGACGGTGAACGTCGAGGGTGGTACCCGTGCCTGCTCGGCGGGGCGGTGTTCGCCGTGTGCATGGCCGGCACCACGTTGCCGACCCCGCTCTACGGCCTCTACCAGGAGAAGTTCGGCTTCTCCGAGCTGATCGTGACCGTGGTGTACGCCGTGTACGCCTTCGGGGTCATCGGTGTGCTGCTCCTGGCGGGCAACACCTCCGATGCCGTGGGCAGGCGGCCGGTGCTGCTGGCGGGCCTCGTCTTCGCGGCGGCGAGCGCCGTCTGCTTCCTGGCCGCCGAGGGACTGGGCTGGCTGTACGCGGGCCGGCTGCTGTCGGGGCTGTCCGCCGGGCTCTTCACCGGGGCCGCCACGGTGTACGTGCTGGAGCTCGCACCGCAGGGCGATGCCTCCCGGGCCACGTTCGTGGCCACCGCCGCCAACATGGGCGGGCTGGGCTGCGGTCCGCTGCTCGCCGGAGTGCTCGCGCAGTACGCCGCCTGGCCGCTGTACCTGCCGTTCGCCGTCCACCTCGCGCTGGTGGCCGGCTCGGTGGCCGTCCTGCTGTGGCTGCCGGAGACCGTACGGGAGCGGCGGCCGCTGAGCACGGTGCGGCCGCAGCGGCCGGGAGTGCCCCGCGGGTGCGGGCGGTGTTCGGGCCCGCGGCGACCGCCTCGTTCGTGGGGTTCGCTCTGTTCGGGGTGTTCACGTCGGTCAGTCCGGCGTTCCTCGCGCAATCCCTCGACGTGCACGACCATGCTGTGAGCGGACTCGTCGTCGCGCTCGCCTTCTTCGCCTCGACCGCGGGCCAGTCGGCGGTCGGCCGGGTCGGGACGCGACGGTCGCTGCCACTGGGCTGCGCCGGGCTGCTCGCCGGGCTCGCGCTGCTCGCGGGAGCGCTGCACTGGGACCTGTTGCCGTTGGTGGTGCTGAGCGCCCTGGTCGGCGGGCGGGCAGGGGCTGGCCTTTCGCGGGGCGCTGTCCGCGGTGGCGGCGGCGTCTCCCGCGGACCGTCGCGCCTCAGTGGTCTCCACGCTCTTCGTCGTGGCGTACGCGGGTATCTCCGTGCCGGTGATCGGTGTGGGGCTGCTCGTGAGCCCGATCGGCCTGGAGGGTGCCGGTCTGGTGTTCATCGCGTGCATGGCCGCCCTGGTCTCGACCGCGGCCGTCTATCTGCTGCGGCGGCCGGTGCGCGCGACGACGTGAGGCGCCTCACAGGTCGATGTGGTCCGAGGTCGTGTAGGTGAGCAGGCCCACGACTCCGCCGTCCTGTTCGGCCAGCAGGGCCGGCAGGGCGGCGGCGTTGTGGACCGTTCCGTGAGCTCCGAGAGCGGGTCGCCGGTTTCCGGCCCCGGGTGAGGGGCGGAGCGGCGGCACGGGGAGCTTACGCCGCAGCCCTGAAGGTGGGCAGGTAGCCGCCGGACTGGCCGGAGGCGGTCGGGTGGTAGGACTCGCCGATGTTGAGCCAGTTCACGCTGTGCAGCCACGGGGAGCCGGAGCAGATCTCGTGGCCGGTGAAGGCCGGTACGACGTCCGCGAAGGCGTATCCGTGGTTCACGGCCCGCTTGGCGGTGGCCGCGTTGAGGTGGTCGGCCGCGTCGTTGATGGCTTTGCGCTCGTTCTCCGAGAGGCCGGCGATGCAGCTGCCGCCGAGCTTGTAGAAGCGGGGGTAGCCGAGGACGACGACCCGCGCGGACGGGGCCTTGTTGCGGATGGCCGTGTACACCGCGTCGAGGCGGCCGGGGAGCGTGGTGTCCACGTACTGCCGGGCCTCGTTGACGCGGGCGATGCAGGCGGACTCGGACTGCAGGACGCAGGTGGTCATGACGTCGGCGAAACCCGCGTCGTTGCCGCCGACGGTGATCGAGACGAGGTCGGTCGCGCTGGTCAGAGGGGCGAGCTGGTTGGCCGTCACATCCGTCGTCCGGGCGCCCGAGCACGCCGTGAACGCGAACGACGAGGGTGCGTTGGCGGCCGCCCAGAGCGCGGGATAGGCGCGGGACGTCCGCTTGCAGGA